>JAJDOK010000118.1 GCA_022340185.1 Salaquimonas sp.
CCGCAAATCCGGCACCACTGCTTTTTTCGGGAGCCGGTGAAGAAGTTATCTTACCAGCGATAACATGATAGTTGTGGGCGATGGCCTACGTCATTCGCATCCGCCTGTTCGCATTGCTGGCAATGCTTTTCGCTGCGGTCATTGTCATCGCCGTCAGCCATCGGCCCGGGTCCGGGGCCGAGAGTTCCTGCGATACCGGAAAGATGAGCCAGGACGAATGTGAAATCATCGCGGCCAGGCAGGTTGTCGATGCATCGCGATATCCCTGGAGCGCAATTGGACGCATCGTCAGTCGTGGCGCGGCAAACAGCCATTGCACCGGTACGCTGATAGACAATTCACATGTTCTCACGGCCTCTCACTGCATTCACAACGAAAAGCAACACCACTGGGCCAAGCCGGAAGACATTTTCTTTGAAGCCGGCTACCAGGACGGAAAATCCATCGGGAGATCGATTGTAGAGGATTATTCGGTCAGCCTCGGCTTCGAGGCGGCGCGAACAAGATCGCAAAACAGCTCCGGCCAGGACTGGGCAATCCTGACCCTGAAAGATCCCATCGGCGAGCGTGCCGGATATCTGAAACTTTTCCCGATCGCCAAACTCAATCCCGGGGTTCTGAAAACCGTCAAGCTAAACGTCGCCGGGTATTTGCGTGTTGCCTCGGACAAACTGCGCGTCGCATCCGATTGCTTGATCCAGGAGGTCCAATTTCCCGATCCGGGCATCATTGTGTTTCGCAATTGTCCGATGCGCGGTGGCGATTCCGGCGGACCGCTGCTGGTCAATGACGGCATGGAACTCAGGGTGCTGGGCGTGAACAATCACATCTTCAGTGCAAATGGCGGAACCCTTGGGGTGGCCGCCATTCCCCGACTGCCGATCAGTCGTCGGTAGCCGCGCGCGAAAACGCATTTGCGAGGCTTGGCACGAACTGAGATGGGAATTCGTGGCCATCGCAACCCGGCTCACTTCGGTGCCTTCTCCGGTTTTGTGTGGACTGCGTGACATTGCGACCGTAATTGAAACGTCCATTGGGCACATGTGAGGTACGAGGCTGATGATGCCGGCACAGCGACCGTCTGGCTTGCGGGCGGACATTCTCAATATGTCGGTCGCAATAGCCGCAGTGTTGCTCGCGCCAGTATTGGGCAGTGTTTCGTCGACCATCATCTTTGCCATCGCAATCCTCGGCGGGGTTGCCGTTCTAGCAAGGAGAAGATTGCCCGACCTGCCCCGACCCGTGAAATTGTCGGCGCTGGCCTTTGCTTCCTTCTTCGCCGCCGAACTCCTGTCGGGCATCGTTCACTGGAACGGCTGGGTGACACTGGGCGAGATCGGCGAGAACATTGCGTTTCTCGGATTGATCCCCTGCTACATGCTGATCGTAACGCCGCGCGACCGGCTTCTCACCGGTATTGTGCGCGCCGCACCGTGGTGCGCCCTTGGCGCGTTCGCCATTGCGGCCTTTCAGCAATTCGCGCTCGATTTCAGGCCGCAGGCTGGCGCGGGCAATGCCGGCGTGTTCGCCGTGACGGTGGCCATCGTATTTTCCTTCACACTGGCAAACCTGTTCACCGAGCGGCGGCCGGCATGGTTCGCGATTGCGCTTATCGGCGTATTGGCGGCGGCGGCGACGCTGATCCTGTCGGGCACACGGGCGCTGTGGCCCTGTCTCGTAATATTCCCGCTGGTGCTGTGGTTTACGGCCGGATGGAATGGCAAGGTCGGCACACCATGGCGCACCCTGGCGCTCGGTTTCGTTGCCATCGCAATCGCCGCAACCGCACTGGCCGGAACCCTTGGTGATGCCTATCGTGGAGCGGCGAGCGATATCGAGGCCGCACACAAGGGCAACTACCAGACCCGGCTCGGCAAACGCTTCGTCATCTGGCAGGTCGGCATGGAGGCGGTCCGCGAACGACCGATCCTCGGTCACGGCCTCGACGCGCCGCGTCGCATCATGGAAGAACGCACGCCGGCAATCGCCGGTGAACCCATCGCATTCAGTCATTTCCACAATGTCGTATTGAACGAGATGATCCGCGCGGGCGTTGTCGGCACCGCAGCACTTGCCGGAATGTTGATCATTCCGCTGTTCCTGACGGCGGGCGCCAGGAAAGACCGGACCGCCATGCTCGGTTTCGGCCTGCTGATTTGTTTTCAGGCGGCCTTCCTGCTCAGCGGCATGGTGAATATCATGCTCGACCATGACATCATGGATTCGCAGTTCCTCGCAAACACCGTGCTGTGCCTTTATCTTGTGTTCGGGCATGGGGGCGGCGGCGAGACGGACAATCCCGTCGGGAACTGAAGCCGGCATTTCCAGACCAATTCTCGCCCCCCTGGCGGTCGGCGCATGAGCGGTATTGCCTTGATATGGGCGGCAATTGCCGTACCGCTTGCATGGATACTTCTCGCCATTGTCGAACGGATTGCGCCAACCGGCTTTCTCAACGCGCATATGCGCGAACAACCGACGGGAACCACGCCAGTGCGTCAGCTCGGCGGGTTCGCTGTCGTGCCGCTCTATCTCGCCGGTCTCGCCCTCACCGCGCGACACCAACCGGGCGAATGGCGATTTCTCACAGCGCTCGGCGGGGCGACAGCGCTGTTGTGGCTGGTCGGCATGGCTGACGATCACCGGCACCTGTCGGCTCATCTGCGCCTGATGGCGCATTTCCTCGCCGCGATCGCCGTGGTCCTTACGCTGCCAACCTCGCTGGCATTGTTCGATGGCCTCGTGCCTGTCTGGGTCGAACGGATGGCGATCGTCTTCGGACTGGTCTATGGCATCAATGCCACGAATTTCATGGATGGCATGGACCTGATGAGCGTTGCCGGGCTCGGTATCCCGATTTGTGCCGGCGCGTTGCTGCTGGCCGGCAGCGGCGCTTCGATACCGATTGCGTTTGCAAGCCTTGTCATGGCCGCGGCGCTTGTCGGTTTCACGCCATTCAATCTGCCGCCTGCGCGGCTCTATCTGGGGGACAACGGCGCCCTGCCACTCGGCCTTGCCGCCGGAATTGCCTGTGTGTTGCTGGCGTTCGAAACCAACCTCATCGCGGCGGTCCTGCCCTTCGGCTACTATCTCGCCGATTCCGCCTCGACCCTGGCGCTGCGGGCGTTGCGCGGCGAGAATATCTTCCGTTCGCACAGCGGCCATGCCTATCAGGTGGCCCGGAAGGCGGGACGGTCTGTGTGGTGGGTTGTCGCGGTCGTCGTTGTCGCCAACACCCTGCTGGCACTGACTGCCGCCTATGCAGCCGGAACGGGCGATGTCGGCGCCCTGATCGGGGCGGCTGTTGTCGGTGTTGCCATATCGGCGGGTGTTGTCGTCTTCTTCCGTCGGCAGGGCAGAACCGGTTAAGTCTAGAGCGTGTCTGGCTTATGTGTTCAGCCGGAAAAGACGACGCCGGCATCGACCACCAGCGCCTGACCCGTCATCATGCGCGATGCTTCCGACGCAAGGAACAGCGCCGGGCAAACCATGTCGACAGGACGGATTTCCTCGTTCAGGCATTGTCTGGCAATATGCGCTGCCAGTGCCTCGGGCTTCGCCCACAGGCGCTTCTGGCGCTCGGTCAGCACCCAGCCCGGCATCAACGCATTGACCCTGATCCGGGCAGGCCCCAGTTCGCGTGCCAGCCCCCGTGTCAAACCGGTGATACCGGCCTTGGCGGCGGCGTAGGCAGGATATTCGCCGCCTCCCATCATGTAGGCGATGGAAGAGAAATTGACGATCACACCGCCACCTGCGACGCGCATGTCGTCGACCACGGCCTGGGCGGTGAAATAGTGCGGCCGCAGATTGACGGCGATCGAATGGTCCCAGTCGTCCGGCGTGTAGCTGGAAACATAGTGGCGGGTATCGTCGGCGGCGTTGTTGACGAGCACGTCGATCGGACCGTGCGCCGTTCTCGCCTCGGCAATGGCGGCCTGCAGTGCGGCGATATCGGTGATGTCGCACTCGATGAAAAGCGGGCGGGCGCCATATGCCTTTTCAAGACGGTCGCACAACGCAATGGAATCCAGCCTGTCGACAAAGGCGACCTTGCAGCCCTGCGACAGGAAACCCTCGACCAGGCATTCGCCGATGCCCGAACCACCGCCGGTGATGAATACCGACTTGCCCTTGAGGTCGTGAAAACTGGCCGGCAAATCCATTGCATCGCCCTCCCCCCGCATCATCGCAAAAGAGAAGACGATGCGGGCATGATTCGAGGGACATGATAGCGCAATCCGGTCACCCCGCCGAGCAGCGGGTGGCCGCCGGAAAGGTTCCTAGAACAATCCCTCGATCAGGCCTTCATCGTTGAGCATGATCTTCTCGGCGGCCGGCGAACGCGGCAATCCGGGCATGGTCATGATCGCACCGCAGATGGCGACGACGAAGCCTGCGCCGGCAGACAGCCTGACCTCGCGGATCGGCACAGCATGGTCTGTTGGCGCGCCGCGCAGGTTAGGGTCGGTCGAAAAGGAGTATTGCGTCTTGGCCATGCAGACCGGCAATTTGCCGTAGCCCGCTTCTTCCCACTGCTTGAGCTGGTCGCGTATGGATTTGTCGGCAATAGCGCCGGAGCCTCGATAAATGCGCTTGACCACTGTGTCGATCTTCTCGAACAGGCTCATGTCATCTTCATAGAGCGGCGAGAACTGCGAACTGCCGGATTCGGCGAGCGCGACAATCTTGTTCGCCAGTTCCTCGGTGCCGGCCGAGCCCAGTGCCCAGTGCTTGCACAGGATCGCCTCGGAGCCCTGGCTCGCGACGAAATCCTTGACCGCCTGGATCTCGGCCTCCGTGTCGGCGGTGAAATGGTTGATCGCCACGACGACCGGCACGCCGAACTGCTTCACATTCTCGATATGACGGCCGAGATTGGCGCAGCCTTTCTTCACGGCTGCGACGTTCTCGGCGCCGAGATCGTCCTTTTTCACGCCTCCATTCATCTTCAGCGCCCGCACCGTGGCGACGAGCACCGCCGCATCCGGCTTCAGCCCGGCCTTGCGGCACTTGATGTCGAAGAATTTCTCCGCGCCCAGATCGGCGCCGAACCCGGCCTCGGTGACGACATAGTCGGCGAGCTTGAGCGCCGTCGTTGTGGCGACTACCGAGTTGCAGCCGTGAGCGATGTTGGCGAAGGGACCGCCGTGAACGAAGGCGGGGTTGTTTTCGAGCGTCTGCACCAGATTGGGCTGCATCGCGTCCTTCAGCAGCACCGCCATCGCGCCGTCTGCCTTGATGTCGCGGCAATAGACCGGCGTCTTGTCACGACGATAGGCGACGATGATGTCGCCGAGACGCTTCTCGAGGTCTTTCAGGTCCTTGGCCAGGCAAAGGATCGCCATCACCTCGGAGGCAACCGTGATATCGAAGCCGGCTTCACGCGGGAAACCGTTGGCAACCCCGCCGAGCGAACAGACGACTTCGCGCAGTGCGCGGTCGTTCATGTCCATGACGCGGCGCCAGGCGACGCGGCGAATGTCGATGCCGAGTTCGTTGCCCCAGTAGATGTGATTGTCGATCATCGCCGACAGCAGATTGTGGGCAGTGGTGATGGCGTGGAAATCACCGGTGAAATGGAGGTTCATGTCCTCCATCGGCACGATCTGGGCATAGCCGCCGCCGGCTGCACCGCCCTTCATGCCGAAATTTGGTCCCAGCGAAGCTTCGCGGATGCAGATCGCCGCCTTCTTGCCGATACGATTGAGCCCATCGCCCAGGCCGACCGTGGTTGTTGTCTTGCCCTCGCCGGCCGGTGTCGGATTGATCGCGGTGACAAGGACAAGCTTGCCGTTCTTTCTGCCTTCCAGCGACTTGATGAATTCGGCCGAGACCTTCGCCTTGTCATGGCCATAGGGCAGCAGATGTTCGGCGGCAATGCCGAGTTTCTCGCCGATCTCCTGGATCGGTTTCTTGTTCGCCGCGCGTGCGATCTCGATGTCGGATTTGACTTCAGCCATGTCGAAAAGTTCCCCGGAAGACGTTTTTGCGAAGGACGCGAACAGGTGCGCCGGACGCGTGTATACATGGCTGACGCCGGAAATGCACGCCGTCCCGAAAAGGCCATGCAATGGACGAATTGCGACAAGGGGAAAATCGCAAAGCGCATCCGGTGGTGGATTTCGCATTTGCCAATTGCAGTTAGACAACAGGGCAATTTCTACGAGTTTTCGCCTTTTTCGACCCGAATCCGGCTCATTCTTCCAGAATTTTGAATGTTCTTGTTGAACCGGCGCATCGGTCGATGTCTTATGAGACGCGCAAGTTCCAATTGAAAGCCAACTTGTCGGCGGGTACACCGATGATTGAGGGAGGGGCATCTTGGATCATGCAGGTGCAGTAGAAGAAGTCATTTCGGCCGCACAGCCGTGGTTGCCGTCTATCGACATTCAACATCGTTCTTCCGCCAGGCTGACCATCCCACACTATATCGAAGCCTGGTACCGCTGGGCCTATCTGGATCGCCGCAACGCACGCCTGCTGGATCGCGAATCGATCGTATCCGCCATTCTCCTTGGCAACAGCCACCGACTGAGACGCGCTGCCCTGTCGGAAATCGAACCCGGTCAGCGTGTATTGCAGGCAGCCCACGTCTACGGCCGGCTGATTCCCGAAATCGCTCACCGCGTGGGACCGGACGGCAGCCTGGATGTCATCGACATCGTGCCGCTGCAGGTCGCCCTTTGCAGGCGGAAGCTGCAAGGCATGGGCCAGGCTAGCGCGCGTATCGCCGATGCCACCGATCCGGGCGACAACGCCTACGACGTCGTCAACTGCTATTTCCTTTTGCACGAGGTGCCGGACGACAGGAAGCGCGCAATCGTCGACGCGCTGCTGCGTCGCGTCGCCCCGGGCGGACGCGCGGTATTCATCGACTATCACCGCCCGAAGCGCCGGCAGCCTCTGCGTGGCTTCTACCGCCTACTGTTTAGGCGCGTGGAACCTTTCGCGCTTTCGATGTGGAATTGCGAGATCCACCAATTGGCCAGCGAGGCATCGGCATTCCGCTGGAACAAGAAAACCATGTTCGGTGGCGTCTTCCAGAAAACCGTGGCCTGCCGCAAGCCCGAGACCGACGCCACGTCGGCAATTGACAGGGGGAACGCCGGAGTTGACGACATGCATGCTGGCAGCACAACAATCGGCATCGGAGAGCGGTGATGACGGACAGCAAGGACAGTGCTGGACCAACACGTTTTTCAAGGCTTTGGGACCTGCTGAAACAGCCGAGTGCCGCCATTCCCGTATCGATCCTGCTGGTTGCTGGTATCGTGATCGGCCTTGCCGGATGGGGTGTGTTCAACACCGCGCTTGCCTACACCAACACGGAAGCGTTCTGCATTTCGTGCCACGAGATGGAGGCCCATTCCTACAAAGATCTGAAGGAAACCATCCATTTCTCAAACCGCACAGGAATCCGCGCGATCTGCAGCGATTGCCATGTGCCGCATGCCTTGCTGCCCAAATTGAAGGCCAAAATCATCGCCACCAAGGATCTGTTCTTCCACATGACTGGCAAGATCGACACGCCCGAGAAATACGAGGCGCATCGACTGGAGATGGCGGTTGCGGTCTGGAGCACCTTGAAGGCGAACGATTCGCACGAGTGCCGCAACTGCCACCAGAACGTGTGGACCGACACCAGCAACGAATTCGGCGGCGCGGCGCGCCATCACAAGCAAGCGCTCGAGGCGGGCAACCTGACATGCGTCGATTGCCATCAGGGGATCGCCCATGAGTTGCCAAAGGAATTCAAGCGCCCGGCCGACAAGGATCTCTTCGCCGATCCCGACAAGTGGCTGGCCGATCTCAAGGCGATGGTCAAAGGAAATTCCTGAGATCGGGGAAGGCTTGAACTGTTTGTGACGGAGAATGCCTGAGGTAAAATGCCGACTGCGCCAGAACCGGCGTCAGCGGAGCCAGAAAGGAGTATGCAACATGAAAGTTCGTTCAATCACTCTTGCGCTCGCAGTTGCAGGCGCCGCCATTTCCTATGGCGGTATTGCACAGGCAAAAAATCTGTTCTTTGAAGGCGACATGGTCCGTGGCCACACGCAGGACGGGGCCACCGGACCAAGCTGCGTTCTGACCAGCGAGTACAAGCGTCAGGAATCCGTTGTCTGGCGCGTTCGCGTACTCGATGATGCCGGCCAGAATGTCGATGATAAGGGAATCAAGAGCCTTGTCGTCCAGCTTGGCGACGGCGAGACATTCGAAATGGGTTTTGGCCAGCATCCGCGCGGCAAGCACACGGACGCGTTCTGGGCAACGTCCTGGCGCATCCCGGAAGATTTCCCGACAGGATCGATTGGTTACAAGGTCGTCGCCACCGATCTGGACGGCACGACACATGAATGGGAGCCTTTCAATGTCGCCCCGTCGAAGCTGACCGTCATTGAAGGCGATGTCACGTTCACCAAATAGGAAATGTCGTCATGTTCACCAGATTGTCGCTGGGCGGAATGGCGTTCGCCGCAGCAATCGCATTCTCCCTGCCACAGGCCCAGGCAGCCGGCGCGCCCACCGCCTCTGAACTTGGGCCTGAAGCAACGTTAACCGAACCATCGGGCGGCTTTGTCGGCCGACTGGAACTATCGCCTGAACGCGGTCCGATCGGAACGCCCGTGGCGGTCCACGGGGAAGGCCTGCCGGCCAATGAGGAACTGGACCTGGTGTGGCGCACGACCAAGGTTAGGTGGAAGGTCGAGGGTGCGGAGTATCACGGGCGCGAATATACGCCGGCAGGATACCGCATTGCCACGGTCAAGACGGATGCAAACGGTGCCTTTACTGCCAGTTTCAAGGCACCGGACGATTTCGGCTTCTATCACGACATTACCGTCCAGCAGGCCGGCCGGACACTGACCCAGGCCGCTTTCTACATCAACATGATGGTTGCGATCTCGCCGCAAAGCGGCCCGGTGGGCACACCGATCACCGTTGACGTGAAAGGCATCGGCACCAAACAACTCCAGAACAGCTGGCTGCTGCTCTATGACAATGCCTATACCGGCTGGATGCCGTCCGTGCGGGGCAACGGTTCGGCCCACTTCACCATTCCTGCAACCGGACGTCCCGGTAATCACGTGGTCGAAGTGCTGCATGGCGGGTTCACCTTCGCATACCGCAACATGCAGCAGTCACCGCAGCCGAACCGGCCACGCTTCGCCCTGAATTTCCAGATCACCGAGGGCAAGCCCGTTCTGCCGCCGCCGCCGGAAAAACAGGTGCAGGCGAGCGTGCAGCGTCTTCCGGAAGCAGGTGAACTCAAGGTCGAGCCAGCCTTTTCCCATGTCGGCGAGCCGATCACCGTTTCCGGCACGGGATTTGAAGCGGGCAAGAACTATACGCTCAACTGGTCACGGGTAACCGGCAATCGCGTCAGCGGCTCGGGCTGGGAAGAAACCGAGCGCGTTATCGCGGAGGCGACAGCGGATACCGACGGCAAGCTTGTCTACACCTTCGCCACACCCGACGATCTTGGCGGCTCCCACACGCTTCGTGTTGCCGGACCAGATGGCGATGTCGCTGGATCGGTGTGGATCGCACCATCGGCATTGCCGCTCGATGTAAGCAAGGGGCCGGCAGGAACGCCGTTCACCATCCATCTGAAGGGTGTCGGCTGGACCGAAACCGCCAATATCTACGCCATCGACTACGACAATGGCTATATCGGCTATGCCTGCGGCTTCAACAGCCAGGGCGACGTGGTGATCAACATGTATGCCACCGGCGATCCGGGCATGCACTACATCACGCTCTACCCGGCGGTCTACAAGGGCAAGGAGAAGTGGCCGAACAATTTCCGGCTGCCGCAACTTACCTACAAGGTCGACCATCCAGGCGAAGATCTTCCGCGCTTCGAATTCGCCTTCGAGGTCACCAAGGCGGAAACCAACTGACAGCCTGGCCTGCCTATTCCCTCCTCTTCCCCGCCCATGCACGGGGAAGAGGATCATCATCAAGTTTTCCCGCTTGCGCCCCGCCGCTTGACTAGCGGTCGAGGACGTCGCGCATTTCCACCAGGTTGGAGCGCACGCGCAACAGGCTGAAGCCTATCGATTCAAGATAGGACTTGATGATGCTCGACGAACTGCCATTGGTCACGACCCATGGGCGGATCCGCAATCCATCTCGGAACTGTTCGTCGATGCGATCCCAAATGGCGGTTAGATTGCGCTGGGAGACCACATCGCGGAAGTCGCTGCGCGCGGCTGTCAGGATGCCGTAATAGGCGTAGAGCTGGCCATAGGTGAACCAGAAGCGATCATCGGCGCGACGGTCGAATCCGGTGAAATTGGCGTCCTGGATCCGGCGTTGCAGGATTTCCGAGGTCGAACCGATATCCCCTGTCACGCGGTCGAGGAATTGCAGCAGATTGTCGGCGCGTGCATCGAAATTCGCCTGGCAGTGGCTTAGCTCCTCGTTGAATTTCAGCAAATACCGGCGCCCCTCTCGCATGCGCTGCGGCGTTGTCGGCTGAAAGGGCGGCATGCCCCAGGTCACAAACCATGCATCCTCGCGATAGTTGATTGCCTCGCGGGCCTTCTGGAGATTGGGATTGATGGAGGAAGTGCCGCGCACGCGCCCCAGCCGGTCGACCAGCTCGATCGACGTGCGTCTCAGCGCCTGGTTGACGCCGAGCTGGAAGGCGGCCTTGTTGTCGAAGAATGGTGTTTCCTTCCACGCAATGCCAAAGAAACCGGCCTTGGAAAGCGGGTTGGAAGGCACCCAGATATCGGCATTGACAATACCGTCGATAAGATCGGCCGTCACAATAACAATGGCCGAGGTTTGGCACGTATTGTCGGGCAGTTTCTCGCCGACGCCGACCGAATGGTGTTCGAAATCGTATTTCGCGACATAGTTCGGGTCGTCGAAATACCAGAACTGGGTGATGTAGAAGAAATAGCCATAGCCGATGACAAGCGCCAGCAGGATAGCGAAGACCGGTATCTTGATGAACCAGCCGCGCCCTCTCAGCCAGCGCCGGAAAGCGGCAAACGGCCAGACGATCGCGCCGACCAGCCTGCGGAAACCCCAGCCGATGGCCCGGAAGATGCCGGCCAGGAAGTCGAAGATCGGATCGAGCATGGCGTGTCGCCCCTGTTTCTGGCCGCTGGTCCGGGTGTGGCTCGCTATTTGTAGAGCCGGCGCCTGAGCGCCTTCTTGTTAGCAAGATAGTTATCGCGGATCTGTTTCACCACATAGTCGCGGTAATTTTCCGGCCAGGTTTCGTAATCGCGATAGAAGCGCGGCTTGTTGAAGACGAAGCGGGTCATGTAGTCGAAGGGCAGATATTCGCTGATCAGCCGGTTGACCAGGTAAAAATCGGGATGATCGGGATTGGCCCGCGACACCAGGAACCGGTCGGTGGGGCGCAGTTCGCGCATTTCCAGGTTCGACCAGTTGGTGACCTGGCGCTGCACATGGTTCAACAGTGCCAGCATGCCGCCACGCTCGGCGGCGGAAGGGTTGCGCGCCACCCATGAGCTAGCCCATTGCGGGTTGACACGCGACAGGTCGACCTTCGGGTCGGCCTGCATGGCCAGCCAGACGACCAGCATCTGCGATCGTTCTGCAAGCAGGCCGGAGCGCTCGATCCATGAACCGCGCGGCGGATCGATGCGGCCGGTTTCGGCGAGGAAATCATAGACACGCTCATGGTCGTCGCGGGCGATATAGGAGACCTGCCAGGGCCGCGACTTGCGGAAACCCTTGGCCGAAGGATCGCAGATGACGGTGACCTGCTTGTCGTCGATGAAGATGTAGACGCCGCCGAAATGCGAGGTCCAGAAGGTCGACTGGCGGAATACCACTGAATGCGGCAGCAGCGCGTTCTCGCGGATGTCGCCGGTCTGGCGGGCGAGTTCGACCATGCGGCCGAGCATGGCATCGTCCTGCCAGGCGTCAGGCTTTTTCTGAAGGCGCTCGATCAGCAATTGCAGTTCGTTGGTCTTGGCGAGCAGGTTGGACGCGGTGAAGACGCGGAATTCGACCTGCTCGATCGACAGCAGGTCCTCGATATCGTGCACCTCGAAGACATTGTCCTCGATCTCGCCGTAGAGCACGTCCTTGATCGTCAGGGCGAAAATCTCGCGGCTGTTCTTCTCGAAGAACTGGTAGAGCAAATCCTCGGTGTTGGAGAAGGCGGTGTTGATGACCGGCAGGTCGATCTGTTCGGGCGTGAGAATGATGAAACGGCGGTTGACGCCGTGCGGGTCGAGATATTGCGTGTCGCCAAGCACCTCGGCGACTTCCGTCGAGAAGCCCGCCATGTCGATGTTGAACGCATCGAGTTCCACGCGCTTCAGGCCAAAGCCTTCCAGCGCCTGGTTGTAGCGGGCGACAAGATGCGGCTCGGTCACCGGCCACAGCCGGCCATAGATCAGTTCGTTGTCGACAAGGCGCTGCATGGGCAACCGTTGAAACCTGCAAATTAAGTGTGTATATAATTACACACTATGGGAAACGAAACGCCGATAGAGCGAAACAGCCGGCGCATCGTCAAACGATTGGTGGTCGATGGCTTCGAACTCGTCTCGGTACGTGGTTCGCACCACAAATACGCCAAG
>JAJDOK010000120.1 GCA_022340185.1 Salaquimonas sp.
CCGGTGATGAAACGCTGGTCTTCCTTGCGCTTGACCCTGGCGCCAATGCCTTCCATTCCCATCGGAAACTCCTCCCGTTAATCCTGTCCGTACGCCGCTGGCTGTATCGGGCGGGCCGATCGGCCGCTCCAACCTCCTCAAGCCAGGTATTCAGGCCATCGCTGCGGCGGCGGCCTCGATTGCGCGGACGATGTTGTGATAGCCGGTGCAGCGGCAGATATTGCCTTCCAGCTCGGCGCGGATGGTCTTCTCGTCAAGCGTGGTGCCATCCTCCTTATGGCGCTCGATCATGTCGACGGCCGTCATGATCATGCCCGGCGTGCAATAGCCGCATTGCAGGCCATGATGCTCACGGAAAGCCGCCTGGACGGGGTGCAGGTCACCGCCATTGGCGAGACCTTCGATGGTGGTGACCGATGCGCCATCCATTTGGGCTGCAAGCGTGGTGCAGGACTTGATCGCCTTGCCGTCGACATGGACGACGCAGGCGCCGCATTGCGAGGTGTCGCAACCGACATGGGTGCCGGTCAGGTTGAGATTTTCGCGCAGGAACTGGACAAGCAGGGTGCGGTCCTCGACCTCACCCGATACCTTCTTGCCGTTCACCGTCATGCTTACGGTTGTCATTCAACTCCTCCCTGGAACTGCTGCGCCCCGCGTGGCCAAGGACCCGCGGAACCACCGAAACGGAAAAGGGAAACGACAAGCCACGGCTGCCAGCCATTGGCCCCAAACGATGACGGTCGCTGTTTCTCTTCCGGAAACTTGCTGCCGCGAAAAACGTGGCTGCAATACAATCGGCAAAGGGAGTTTGGCGCAGGAAAGGTTTTGCGACAAGGGGGCTTGAGGCGAAAAACGATTGCTTATAAATGGACTAATTTAGTCCTATTTTGTAAATTCCTTGCTGATCGGCCTCAGAGCACTTTGATCGCTTAATATTTGAGCGTGCGCAGAATTTCAGCAGAAGGAAAGCAGGTCGGCCTTGCACCCGTTGAAACCTGCCATTCGCCGATGGAGCGGCGCGTCTTGAAGCCGGGCAGGCCGTCGACGCCGCCGACATCGTAACCCTTTTTCTCGAGCCTGCGCTGCATGGCGGCGATGTCGGAACGGTAGAGTGCGTCCACCCTGCCCCATTTGGCAACGAAAGGACCGCCGCCATATTCGATGCGGTCGCCGGCATTGCCGATGAACAGCGCGTAGAGATCGCTCGTATTGTATTCCTTGAGCACATAGAAATTCGGCGTGACGATGAAAGCCGGTCCGGAACGGCCGGCCGGCATCAACAGATAGCCTTCGGCGCGCAATTCGCGGTCTGGAAACGGCCGGCCGCTTACCCGCTTGACGCCAAGCGCCACCCAGTTGGCAATCTTCTTGCCGCGATCGGGACCTTCCAGCGCGCAGGAAACGGAATCGGGGACCGTCACCTCGAAACCCCAGTCGCGGCCCGCCAGCCAGCCCTTGTGCTTCAGGAAATTGGCGATCGAGGCGAGCGTGTCGGCGTCGGATTTCCAGATGTCGGCAAGGCCGTCGCCATCGCCGTCCATCGCATGGGCCAGCCAGGAACTCGGCATGAATTGCGGCTGGCCGAGCGCGCCGGCCCAGGAACTTTTCATCAGCGCTAGCGGCACATGATCTTTCTCGACCATGACAAGCGCGGCGACGAGTTCGTCTTCGAACATGTCCTTGCGGGTCGACATGAAGGCCTTGGTGGCGAGCACTTCGAAGGCGTTGTAGGGGACGGAAGCGCGGCCGAAACCCGATTCGCGTCCCCAGACGGCGAGCACGATGCGGCCCGGCACACCGGTCTGTTTTTCGAGTCGAATGAGCAGGCTGCGGTATTTTTCAAGCCGCGCGCGGCCGCCGGCGATCACCGGGCCAATGATTTTTTCAGAGAAATAACCGGCCGGTGAGCGGAACTCTGCCTGGTGCTGTTCCTTGGGCAATTTCTCGCCAGGCGGTACAAGGCCCGGCAGCTTCCAGTTGAGCGTCACACCGGACATCGCCGTGTTGAAGGTTTTCGCCGACACACCTGCCGCCTTTGCCCGCGGCCAGAGATCGGTCTTCAGCCAGGTCTGGAACTGACGCTCGACGGCGGGTTTGTCGAGGGCGTGGGTTTGGTGAGCACCGAGGAACGTCGCCAGAAGCAAGATCACGGTAAACCTTACGAAGTCCAAGAGCTTTGGTCCTTCGGCAGTCTGTGGTCAGGGTCATGCACGATGACCTTCGTAGGTAGATGATGCGACCAGTTCCATAAAACCAGGTTGATGTCTTCGTTTGAGGCATCGGCGAGAAAGGAGCGTACAACGATGCCGTTGAAACCTTCCGAAACCAGCCGCTCGGCCAAGCGCCAACTCGGCGCGGCCTCGCCACGAAGCTTGTAATTCAACCAGTCACAGGACACGTCGGGTTCACTGATTTTGTGATGCTTGATGACTGTAATACTGGTCAGATCGAGCACCTTGGCGCAATCGACATCATAGGCAACGATCAAAGACGGCTGAATTTTCGTGGAGAAGCCGTGATTGGCTTCGGCCAACGCGGTGGCCGGTGACAGGGAAAGATACAATGCCGGAGTTCCGGGGGCGTTGAACCTGCCGCCATGCATGCGCGCACCCTCGCCGGAGAGCGGTTGGAACGACCAGCGGGGATCATGCGCCCGGTATGCGACCCCGCGAAAGCGCATCAGGCATAGCCGCCCTCGGCGATGTGATCGAGATAGCGGTGCAATGCGTCGGCCCTGCCAGTCTCAACAAGTGCGCGCGGCGTGACGTTGCCTAGTTCGGCTATGGGGTAGGAACGGTACCATGACAGGGCTTCGTTGTCGTCCTTAACCCAACTTCGAACTCTGCGAAGTAAATCTATGGGCATCTCAACCGAGGTACTGACCCGAGAATCACGTTCAGGTTCAACGATCGTCGCCCTCGCCTTCGAGACCGCTTTATCAACAGTCAAGAACCGACCAGAAATTGCACCTCGCCCGATCCTGACACCCATCTTTCGACGGATGACGCGAGCGAACTTTCTCTCTGCTGCATTGGACATCAGACGCAAACTCGGTGAACTGTTCCAGTTATACGCAATATATTACAGCAGACGCTGACAAACAAATATCGCACCATTCATCCCAGCGCGATGAACCTTTCGAGATGATGGTCGGTGTCGCCGAACAGATGGTCGATCATGGTGATGCGCTTGGCGTAATGGCCGACGGGATATTCCCAGGTCATGCCCATGCCGCCATGGATCTGAATCGCTTCCTCGGCGACCTGGCGGCCGATGCGGCCGGCGAGATGCTTGGCCGCCGAGACGTGGCGCTCGCGCATGTCGCGCGTACCGTCCAGATGGGCGGCGGCGTTGATCAGTCCGGAGCGCATCTGCTCGAGTTCGATCAACACATCGGCCATGCGGTGCTGCAACGCCTGGAACTTGCCGATGATGACGCCGAACTGCTTGCGGGTGTGCATGTATTCGACGGTCAGATCCTTGGCGACTTCCATGGCTCCGAGCGCTTCGGCCGAAACCGCGACGATGGCGCGGGCGATTGCCGCCTCGATCGCGGCAAATGCCGTGTCCCTGTCGCCAAGCAATTTCCCCTCGGCGCCGTCAAAGGCAAATTCGGCGGCCGGATAACCGTCGACCGTGCCGTAGGAACGCTTCAAGACGCCTGAAACGTTGCCGTCGACCAGAAAGAGCGAGATGCCATCGCTGTCGTCGGTACCACCCGAAGTGCGCGCCGAGACGACCAGCAGACCGGCGGCACCACCGCCCAGCACGACGGATTTGTTGCCGGTGAGCTTCCATTTGCCGCCGGCTTCTTCCGCCTTGGTCGAGACATGTTCCAGTTCATAGCGGCCGTCCGGCTCACCATGGGCGAAGGCGATCAGCTTCGTGCCGGCGATGACCTCTTCCAACACCGCCTTCTGCTCTTCGCTGCCGCGACCGGCGATGAGCGAACCGGCGAGCAATGTCGGCAGGAAGGGCTCGACCACCAGCGTGCGGCCGAGCGCCTCGAAAACCACGGTCAGATCGGTGCCGGATCCGCCGTAGCCGCCGGACTCTTCATCGAACAACGCGCCGATGACGCCAAGTTCGGCGAATTGCACCCACATGTCGCGCGAAAAGCCTTCCTCGGAAGCGGCGATCTCGTGGCGCTTTTCGATCGGATAATTGTCGCGCAGGAAGCGCTGCAATGTCTCGCCCAGCATGCGCTGGTCGTCGGTTATTTGAAAATTCATGGCTCTTTCACCGATCTCGGCATTGGTCCGTCTGCACGTTCGACTATCGTCAGTGGCCAAGAATGATGGGAGTAGAAAAAATATTTCCCACCTTCTCTGTCTGTTAGTTTCGCACAGACTTTGAACTTGCTGCCTATCGGTGCGGATAGGCGCATACCCCTGCTGCACTCAACATCCACATTTGAATCGTATCCTTGGCCAAGCACGGGCCGCACATGTATTCGAGACGACTTGCCTGATTTTATGGCGTAGTACGTTTCAACGATTAGTTGTTGATACCCTTCCCGCGACTTAGACATGAGGATCAGAGGCCGAGCTTGGTCTTGGTGATGATGCCGCGCTGGATCTCGTTGGAGCCGGCGAAGATCGAAAGCTTGCGGTTGTTGAAATAGTCGCTGGCGATCGGGTTGGCGTCTTCGGGGCCGATCGGCTCCTCGTTATAACCCTCGTCCAGCGCCTCGGAGACGAAGGGCAGCGCCATTGGCCCCAGCGCGCGGCGCGCCAGATCGTTGATCTCCTGGCGGATGATCGTGCCCTTGACCTTGAGCATGGAAGCTTCGGGACCGGGCGCGGCGCCGGCATCGGCCTCGGCAAGAACGCGCAGATTGGTCGTCTTCATGGCTTCCAGATCAATCTCGACACTCGCCATGCGCGCGGCGAAATAGGGATCGGCCGACAGCGGCCTGCCGCCCTTTTTCGTGCGTTTGGCAATCTGCTTCAATTGTGCCAACGCGGCATTGGAATTGCCGATATTGGCGGTGCCGGTGCGCTCATGGGTGAGCAGATATTTGGCGTAGGTCCAGCCCTTGTTCTCCTCGCCAACGAGGTTTTCGGCCGGTACCTTCACATTGTCGAAGAAGACCTCGTTCACCTCGTGCTCGCCATCGAGCAAGATGATCGGGCGAACCGTGACGCCCGGCGTCTTCATGTCGATCAGCAGGAAGGAGATGCCTTCCTGCGGCTTACCCTCGGTCGAGGTTCGCACCAGGCAGAAGATCCAGTCGGCAAAGTGGCCGAGCGTTGTCCAGGTCTTCTGGCCGTTGACGATGTAGTGGTCGCCCTCACGCTTGGCGCTGGTCTTGAGCGAGGCAAGGTCGGAGCCGGCGCCCGGCTCGGAATAGCCCTGGCACCACCAGTCGGTGCCGTCGAGGATGCGCGGCAGGTAATGGCGCTTCTGCTCTTCGGAACCGAATTTCATCAGTACCGGCCCGAGCATCATGATACCGAAGGGGATGACGCGCGGTGCGTCCGCCGCCCAGGCTTCCTCGTCGAAAATGTGCTTCTGCACGGCGGTCCATTCGGCACCGCCCCATTTCTTTGGCCAACTCGGCGCCAGCCAGCCGCGCTCGTTCAGCGCCGCATGCCAGAATTCCATGTCCTGTTTCGTCAGGCGCTTGCCAAGCCTGACCTTTTGCGAAAGGCGCGCGGGCAGCTTGTCGGCCAGGAATTCGCGCACTTGCCCACGGAACGCCTTTTCCTCATCAGAATAGTCGAGGTTCATCCGTTTCCTCCGCTTCGCCTGTCCGGTTTCACTCAACGAACCGGCTTGCCATGATTGACGTTGCGCGCCACTTTGGCCGAGTTCATTCTTCCGCTCAAGCAAACAGGTGCCGAACGTGGCCGTCGAATCCCGCGCAATCGAGAAACTGGCCAACTGGCTGGCGGAAGGTGCCAGCGTTGTCGTCGTTCGCGTCAAATCCGTCAAGGGTTCTGCGCCACGCGAAGATGATGCGGTCATGGGTGTGACCGCCACGGCAATGGCCGGCACGATCGGTGGCGGCCAGATCGAGTGGCGGGCGCTGGAGCACGCGCGCGCGATACTGGCGGGCAAGACCGGACCCGGCGCGCTCGACATCGCGCTCGGGCCGGAAATCGGCCAGTGCTGCGGCGGGCGCGTCGAACTCGATTTTTCGCCACTCGACGGAGCGCTGATGGACAGCCTTGCCCATGAAGCGCGCGAGACCGAGCGCGATCTGAGCCATGTGCTCGTCTTCGGCGCAGGCCATACCGGCAAGGCGCTGGCCACTGCGCTGGCCCCATTGCCGGTCAGGACCATGCTGGTCGATTCGCGGCCGCAGGCTTTCGGCGATTTTGTCTCACCGGTAGCAAAGAAGGTAACCGCATTGCCGGAGGAGGCCGTGCACGACGCGCCGGCAAACAGCGCCTTTGTCACCATGACGCATGAACATTCGCTCGATTTCCTGATCACGGCCGAAGCGCTGAAACGCAACGATGCGGCCTATGTCGGCATGATCGGTTCGGCGACAAAGCGCGCTGTGTTCCTCAACTGGTTGAAGGACAATGGATATGGCCACGAATCGGGCGACAAGCTCATTTGCCCGATCGGCGGCAGATCAGTGAAGGACAAGCGCCCGGAGGTGATCGCCGCGCTGACGGCAGCGGAGATTTTGGGAGCGGTTTACGCTGGACAGGATACCCGGCCGGGCAATTAGCTTCATTGGCCTGACATGCGTATTGTTTCGTCATACCTGTATGGGTTGTATAGTTTGACTGTTCCACCGTCGTTTGCATCAGCGAAAGAAAGCTGGCTAACATCGCACCTGTTGTACACATAAATTGTTCTCGATAAACTTTGTTTTATTATTTGATTCCATTTTCGAGCACTTATTGTGCCAATATGGCTCAATATCACAAACCGGTTGCCGGCTTACCTTTTCAAAATGAAAAAGCTCGATTTTACAGGTTGTTGACTTTGAAGAACGTGATTGCCCAATCATTTTTTCCATGAAAAATATTCTATGGATATACCATGATGACTCCGCTGCGATTATGTGTTAAGCAAATGTTAATTTGGTGAATCAGTGGGGTAGACATGATGGTTCGGGCCAACCTCGTTCTCGCGGGAATTGCTTCTATTTTTATCGGTTTGGCGGCACCCGCTTCAGCCGTGACGTTCAATTTAACAGGCAATGGCGACAATCTCGGCAAGTTTGAATCCTTCGGCACGATCAGCGGCATCTCCATGACCGCCTACGGGTATTAAAATATCGATCCCGATGGCGATATCGGACTTCCAGCTTCGTGGAACGACGCCAATCTCCAACAAACCTCCGATGGTCTCGGTGTGGACGGAGACAACGATAACGCGTCGGAGCAAAACCGTATCGGCCGCGGCGACGCGATCCGGTTTGTATTTTCGCCCGATGTCAGATTCCTGACCACGCTGGCGTTCGAGGTGGGCACCTATAACGAGAAATTCGCTCTTTATGATTCCAACGGCGACAGGGTGGATTCAGGAGATGCCGCTGGGGAAAGCGTGAATTTCGTCATCCCAGGGGGTGGGGCCAGTGACACTCATGTTATCGACCTGTCGAGTTTCCACTTGGACGGTCCCTTCTTCACGATCGTCGGCGTGACCTGTTCGCCATGCGGGACTCCAAATGGCTCAAATGATCAAAACAATGAAGACAATCGCGGTTTCCGCCTAGCATCCATTTCCGTAGGAATCGTACCGGTGCCTGCGGCGCTGCCATTGTTCGCCAGCGGTTTCGGAGTGCTCGGTATTGCCGGCTGGCGGCGCAAGCGCAAGGTCGCATCCGCGGCAGCCTGATCAAGGCAAAGCGCAAGAGAATTTCAAAGACCGCCTTCCGGCGGTCTTTGTGTCTTTGGGCACGCCTGCCTTCAAGCATAGTCTAAAACATACTTGGCCAGATGGAATTTCGGAGGGGTAGGCCAGGATTCGACGATCCAACCTCCTCTCAATACGCGACCCGGAGCCTGAGAAACGGTGCGCCTGAACCACACCGTAAAAGAAACTTCCCTGCGGTTCTTGCAAGCAGAAGTAGAAGCGACCATGCTGGCGGAGACCAAGGAATGCCTGCTTCAACCTGACGAATGACCGCCGATCGTGTCGACCGGCTTTACATGCGAGGAAGGCAGTGCGATGAGCGGGCTAACCCGAACGAAATTCCTGTCTTCTTGCCTTGTGGCGCTCGCGCTGCTGACAGGCTGCGGTTCCGAAAAGGCCGAACGGCCCGTCGCTTCGCAGGAAACGGTCAGGACCGTCACCGGCGGCCAGGTGATCGGCTTTGCCGAAGAAGGCGTCGATAAATGGCGCGGCATTCCCTTTGCGGCATCGACGGAAGGCGACAACCGCTGGCGCGCGCCCCGCCCCGTGCCCGGCTGGTCGGGCGTGCGCGAAGCGATCGACGCGGCGCCACGCTGTCCGCAACTCACCAATGCCTTCGACAAGAATTACGGCCTGGAGCCCGGCATCGTCGTGGGTTCGGAGGATTGCCTGAAACTGGACGTCACCGCACCGGACAATACCTCAGAAGGCGGATTGCCGGTCATGGTCTGGATCCATGGCGGCAGCAACATCTGGGGCTTTGCCGACCAGTTCGACATGACGCGCTTCGTCGCCAACGAAAAGGTTGTCGTCGTGTCGGTCCAGTACCGTCTTGGCCCGCTCGGCTGGTTCGCGCATCAGGCGCTGCGCGAGGATGCGCAGGTGCCGGACGACGCAGCCGCCAGTTTCGCCATTCTCGATCTCGTGGCGGCGCTGAAATGGGTTCAGGCGAACATTGCGGCATTCGGCGGTGATCCTGCCAATGTGACGCTGTTCGGACAGAGTTCCGGTGGCCACAATATCGCGGCGCTGCTCGTTTCACCCAAGGCAGACAGCCTGTTCCACAAGGCGATCATCGAATCCGGGTTCTTCGACAGCATTAGTCTCGCCGACGCGGAAGGCGTCAGCGGGGATGAAGAGAATTCGGCGATGCATATTGAAGCGGAGTTCGGCGCAGGTACGGCCGATGCATTGCGGGCGGTCCCGCTCGAAAAACTCTTCGCGGCCTACAAGCCGGACAATGGTTTCTACTATATGCCTGTGGTCATTTCGGACGGTGTCGCTCTGCCTGTCACACCGGTGCGCGACGCGCTCAACTCGCAAGCCTCGTTCAACGCCGTGCCGCTGATCATCGGCACCAATCGCGACGAGATGAAACTCTTTTTGCCGTTCGACGAGAAGCTTGCGACCAAACGGTTCTGGCTGTTTCCCGTGGCGCGCGATCAGGCTGTCTACGATCTTACAGCCGAGTATCTGACCCGCCTGTGGCGCATTCGTTCGCTCGACCAGCCCATCGCAAGCATGGACCGGGCAGGCGGCAACAAGGTCTATGCCTACCGTTTCGACTGGGATGACGGCGGAAGCTTGCTGTTCACCGACACCCAAAAGCTGTTCGGCGCCGCCCACAGCTTCGACATCCCGTTCGTGCTGAACGAATTCCTCCTGTTCGGCGTGAAAAACGACACGCTGTTTTCAAGCGATACGGCCGATGACCGCGATCATCTCAGCCGGGCGATGGGGCGCTACTGGTCGTCCTTTGCCCGGACGGGCATTCCCCATGCCGAGGGTTCGCCCGACTGGCCTGCCTTCACGGCTGAACAACCACGCTTCCTGCGTTTCGATACGCCGAATGATGATGGCATCACCGTGGAAGAAGGCATGGACGACTACGAAACCCTGGTCGACGAGCTGGTCGCCGACAGCCGCCTCGACGATACGCAGCGCTGCCATATCGTCGCGCACCTGGCGATCTGGAACTTCACGCGCCCGCTATACAAGGAGATCAAGCGCCGGACGGGGTGCTGATGATCGGGGCTTGCGGCATGCCCAAGGCACCGCAAACCAGTCGGACTAAAGCCGCGAGATGAACTGCGGTCACCTCGTTCGATTTGCGCCGTGCCGCCAGTTCGTCGGTGAAGTACCACTCCATCTTCGGAAGGCATGCACGAAGGAACTCGCCGACGCGTAATCCAGTGTCAAGGCAATGTCGGAGACACTCAGCGCGCCCAGCCTCAACAGCTCACGCGCAACGGCATAGCGCACTTCGTCCCTGACCTCCTCGAAGGATGTCTCCTCCCTTCGCAGTCTGCGTCTCAAGGTGCGCGGGTGTATGCCGAGATGCGCCGCCACGTCCGTCATGTTCGTCTTGCCCGTCAGCAGGAGGTGACGCAGAACGTGCCGGACGACAACATGCACGTCGCGGCGCGCCTCGACCAAAGCCGGGGCCATTTCGGCAAGCGCCGCCTCGTGCCGTTCGCTATTGGCTTCGGGGAGTTGGAACGAGAGATCCGCCCCGACCAGCACCAGGCAGGTTTGACTCTCGCTGAACCGGACCGGACATCCACCAAGTTCGTGATACGGCCTGAGATCCCTCGGGGCAGCCCGTGAAGAGAGAATTTCACGAGGCTTGACTACGCCTCTCGTCAATTCAGCTATGAAGTTGCAGCCGACAGCGAGAACCATGTCGTGGATATAAGGAGAGACGTGCGTCGTTGAATCGAGAACACCGTAACCAAACAGGACATCGCGGTCCGCCCTGATGAGATAGACACTGCCACCCGTCGAATTGCCGATCTGGAAGGCGGCGAACTCGGCGAGAGCCTCTCCCAATGTTGCGGCGTGGCGCATTACTCGGCCCAAAGGTCCGAGCGCGGCAAGCGTCTGGCGACGGCCAAGCACCAGTCCGAAATCCTCGCGCCGGGTAATGCTGGCGGCATTGTCGAGGATTGCCAGATACGCCGTATAGGGGATAAAGGTATCCGGTGCCAGCTGATCCGCCGACACACCCGTACCCGCAAGCGCTGCATCAAGCTGCACACCAAGTTCCGCCAACAATGCAGGTAGTGGCACAAGCGAGGCCGCGCGCTGTATTGCGGAGTGAGCATTGTTGGTCATGCGTGAAGCATGTCCCCAAAAAGCAACCGGTCGCAAGGGTATTCTGCTATCCACAGCGGCCATGTGACTGAGGTCCCGCACGGCAAGATAGGGTGGGGGCGAACCAAGGAGAATCGTGATGAGGAAGAAACTGATTCTTGGTGCATATCTGGCGCTGACAGCAATAATTGCGGCGCCGGCAGGGGCTGAAACCTTCAAGATGACGACGCCAATAGCGCCGGGTGTCGCAACGCCGGACGAGGTAGAGACTTCAATCGGCACGCTCAAGCTGAACGACGGTGTCCCTTCTGCGGAGACAACCACAGCAATCTATGACAATCTCGACCGGTCAAGGGCACTTCAGGCCTACCTGCTGGGAATTCCGATCGTCAACCAGGTGGCCATGCGCAACGCGCTTCGCGAATACGGCCCGGTCAATTCGACCGACGTGATCTGGGAAAACCTCGTCGATTCAAAGACGGTGGAACTGACCGCCAACGACAACACCGTTTACAGCTTCATCTGGCTCGATACGCACAAGGGGCCGCTGGTTGTCGAGATTCCGCCCAAGGTTCTCGGACTGATCGACGACATGTGGTATCGCTGGGTGGCCGATGTCGGCATCACCGGCGAAGATCGCGGCAAGGGTGGCAAATATCTGATCCTCCCGCCAGGCTATGATGGTGAGATACCGGAGGGCTATTTCGTCGTCCGCCCCAGCACCTACGGCAACTGGATGCCGTTCCGCTCCTTCCTGGTCAACGGCTCGCCCAAGCCAGGAGTCGATCTCGTCAAAAAGACCCTGAAAATCTATCCGCTTGGCGACACCGCCAATCCGACTCCGATAAAATACGTCGACCTGTCCGGCAAATCGTCGAATTTCGTGGCGCCGGCCGACTATTCGTTCTGGGGTCTGCTGAACCAGGCAATCCAGGAAGAGCCGCCGCAGGGTTCCGATCCCACGACGCTCGGTCTCTTCGCCTCAATAGGCATCGAAAAGGGCAAGCCATTCGCGCCGGATGAACGGATGAAGAAGATACTTGCCGACGCAGCGAATGTCGGCGCCGTGACTGCACGGACGATCGCCTATCGCATGCGTGACAAGGACGGCTTCATCTATCCCGACGGCAATTGGCGCAAGCCTTTCTTCGGTGGTTACAAGTTTGCAATCTCGAAGGGTGTCAGCAACCTCGACGGTGCCGCGTTCTTCTACTTCCTTGCCACCGGCGTGACGCCGGCAATGGCCGAAAGGATGGTGGGCGAAGGCTCGCAATATCCCTGGACGGCGATCGACGCGGACGGCAATCCATTCGACGGCGGCAAGACCTACAAGCTGCGCCTTCCGCCGAACATTCCGGTCAAGGACTTCTGGTCGACCATCGTCTATGACACCCAGACCCGTTCCATGCTGCAGACGGACCAGCAGTTCCCGAGCGTGAGCAGTCAGGACAAGGACGTCAAGGTGAATGACGACGGATCGGTCGATGTCTGGTTCGGCCCGAAAGCGCCCAAAGGTATGGAACACAACTGGGTGCAGACCATTCCCGGCAAGGGATGGTTCATGATCCTGCGGCTCTACGGTCCGCTCGAGCCCTGGTTCAACCAGACCTGGCGCCCCGGCGAAATCGAACTGGTTTCACACTGAACCTACCTGTCACCGGCATTTCTGACGTGACACCCTGCGCAAATGCAGGGTGTCACATTTTTCTTCCGATGGCGCAAACCTGCCATAGAACGATGCCGGCACATGACCTGATTTGATGCGGTTGCGGCATGCGGCGCTCCCGAAAATTGGGTTGCGCCTCACACCGGATCGAGCGAATCGATCCGCCAGGATTCGTCGAGGAAACATTCCTCGAGATTGTTGCCCTCGCCGCCGCGGTCAACGACCAGGAATTCGCTGATGCCTTCGAGCGAGATCAGAGGATGGTGCCAGACATTGCGGTGGTAATTGACGCCGACAAGGCTGTGGTTGGGGCTTTCGCCATCAGGTTTTGCGAGGAAGACGCGCGGTACGCCGGGTTTGCCACCCTCGTCCGGCGCGACGACGACAAGGAATGGTCGCGGCGACAGCGGCACGAAGGCCTGACTGCCGAGCGGGTGGCGCTCCATCATCTTCAACTCGATCGGCGGCGCGAAGGCCTGGCCGCGAAAGATGCTGATCAAGGTGCGGGCGCCCTCTCCCGCCGTCTCGACCTTCGCCAGATCGTGGAAGCGCTCTGTCGTGCCATTGTTGATGAAGAAGGAGCCGGCACCGGCGGCGGCGATGACATCACCGAAGGGCGCGAAAGCCTCTGCGGTCAGTGGTTCGACGGGAACGATGCAGGGCTCATTTGTCATTGCTTGCCGCTCTCATTTGGCAGGCGTCTCACAAAAAGCGTTATGCTCGAGCTTGTCCCGAGCATCCAACGCACCACAGCCTCTCGGGGATTCCTTGGATCCCCGGCACAAGGCCGAAGATGACGATCGGTATGCCGCACCGCCAGTGATCACCTGAACAGTCGCAGCATCAAGCATCGCGTTCATCTGGGCGGGATCGAATAGGTGGCGGTCGCCTGTGCGACCAGCGTGTCGTTGTCGGCGGCCGAATGGATGTGGATCTCGCAGACCGCCAGCCGCTTGCCCAGCTTGACAAGCCGGCCTTCGGCGACGAGATCGCCCAGCGGCGGCCTGGACAGGAAGTTGATGTTAAGCGAGGTGGTGACGGCCAGTTCCACCTTGCCGATATGGCCGAGGATGACAAGGTAGGCGGTGACGTCGGCGAGAAAGAACATGGTCGGGCCGGAAATCGTGCCACCTGGCCGGAGCGCCTTTTCCGATACCTTCATGGTGACCGAGATCGTTTCCGGCCCCAGATCGTCGACGACCCAGTTGTGGATGTCGGCCTGCGGAAAGACCTCGCCTACAAAACCGCGCAGTTCCTCGATCGTCATGACAGGGCGATGGGTCATGATACCTTCTCGCGCGCGAATTCGACCGCCTGTTCGAGCCGGTCGTTGCCCCAGAAGATTTCCTCGCCGACCGTGAAGGAGGGCGCGCCGAACAGGCCGAGTTCGTAGGCCTTCTCGGTATTGGCCCGCAGTTCCGCCTTGACCGGGTCCTCGGTCGCCTTCTTCAGAATTGAGTTCGGATTGCCGCCCGCCATCTCGACCGCCACCGCTACGACCTGCGGGTCGGCGATGTCGCGCGAACCGGCAAATTCCAGCGCATAGACGGCGCGGACGAAATCGCGGCCCCAGGGTTCGGCGAGCGCAACGGTCGCGGCACGCGCGGCAAGCAAGCTGTTGCGCGGGAAATCCAAAAGTGCGGCTTCATCCGGCATGGCGAACGGAATGGAGAGCCTGGCGCACTGGCGCTGCATGTCGCGCCACATGTAGCGGCCTTTCAGGGGAAACAGGTTGAAGGGCGAAGTGTCCATGCCCTGCGCCTTGAAAACCGGGCCGAGCAGAAAGGGCCGCCAGTCCACCGTGACGCCGGAGGCGGCGGCCACCTCGTCAACGCGCATGGCAGACAGGTAGGAATAGGTGCTGGCCGGATCGAACCAGAAGATGATTGCCGGCTTCGCGCTCTTGTTTGTCTTGGCTTTGGGCATGGCCGGCACTTAAGCCGTATCGCCCGGCGACGCAACCGGTATCGATTTTTCTTCGCTCACGGGCGAGCGCGGCTTCGCCGCTGGCCTTTTTGTTGTTTGATTTTCCGCAGGCGCCTCCGCGCCTGCGTCCGTTCGCGGGCTTGCACTCCCGCTCTGCGTGTCCCGGTCACTTCGCTCCTCGCCTCTTGTCGCAGGAGCTTGCCCTGCCACGGAGGGAGGGAGTGTCCGGTGGGCGCAGGCCACCGGACTTCCTGTCGTGCAATCAGATCACATAGGTCGTCAGCGGCGAAAAGCCGTTGAAGGCAACCGAGGAATAGGTGGAGGTGTAGGCACCGGCACCCTCGATCAGCACCTCGTCACCGGCGGTGAGCGAAGCCGGCAGGTCGTAGGGCGTCTTCTCGTAGAGCACGTCGGCTGAATCGCAGGTCGGGCCTGCAAGCACACAGGGCATCTTCACGTCGTCGTCACGTTCGGTGACGATGACATAGCGGATCGCCTCTTCCATGGTTTCGGCGAGCCCGCCGAACTTGCCGATGTCGAGAAAGACCCAGCGCAGCGGATCATCGTCAGACTTCTTCGAGACCAGCACGACCTCGGCGCGGATGACACCGCTGTTTCCTACCATGCCGCGGCCCGGCTCGATGATCGTGTCGGGGATGCGGTTGCCGAAGAACCTGCGAATGGCCGCGTAGATGGTCTGGCCATAGCGCTCCAGCGTCGGGATTTCCTTCAGATAACGCGTCGGGAAGCCGCCGCCGAGATTGACCATGGTGAGGCGGATGCCGCGCGTGTCGAGTTCGCGGAAGATGTCGGCGGCCGTGGCGAGCGTATTGTCCCAGCCGGCCGGGTCGGTCTGTTGCGAGCCGACATGGAAGGAGATGCCGGTGGGCTTGAGGCCGAGGCGATGGCCCAGTTCCAGCACGTCGATCGCCATTTCCGGGTCGCAGCCGAATTTGCGCGACAGCGGCCATTCGGCACCGGCGCCGTCGGTCAGGATGCGGCAGAAGATCTTTGCACCGGGCGCGGCACGGGCGACCTTCTCAACTTCGGCATGGCTGTCGACGGCGAACAGGCATACGCCGCGCTCATGGGCGCGGGCGATGTCCCGCTCCTTCTTGATGGTGTTGCCATAGGAGATGCGTTCCGGCGTCGCGCCGGCTTCGAGCGCCATGTCGATTTCTGGCACCGAGGCGCAGTCGAAATTCGAGCCGGCATTGGCGAGCAAACGCAGGATCTCGGGATGCGGATTTGCCTTCACCGCATAATAGACGGCGCTCTCCGGCATGGCGTGGCGGAAAGCCTCGAAGTTTCGTCGGACCTGGTCGAGATCGATGACCAGGCAGGGTTCGTCGGTCCTGGTTTCAGCGAGGAAACCGCGAATACGGGGCGAGATCATGATGTCCAATCCTTCCAAAACCCTTTTGGGGCGATGTACGGGCTGCGAACGGAAACCACGCGCAAGGCGAGCGACGGCAAACCGTCCGAAACCGACGAGTTCCGGATCGTGACCCTCCGCTCGAACAGGCGGACGGCCGGCTTCAGTTGCCTTGGATTGGAAGGATGGAACCCCCGCACTTCCGGCAAGGATGGTGTGTGTGCCTCTTCAGTACCGGCGGAGGTGGAGACCGCCCGAGACCAAAAAAGCCCTCACCGTCGTTGCTTTGTGGACACTATCCGGGATTTCGCCTTCGACAGTCGTCTGACCGCTCCTCCAGTATCGCGGAGGAAACCGCCAGATCGCGTATGTCGGGTTCACCGGATTCTCCGTACCAAATCACTCCAGTACGGTTGTGTGCGTATCCTGAGCACGTGCGACTTTGGGCGAGCGGTATATGCTCGCTTTTGTTGTCATTTTCAAGGCGGTTTGCGTAGCGAAAGATTAAAAATCAGCGAGGTTTGCCTTGCCAGTCTGTTCATGGCATGTTCTCGCCATGCCGATCGTCGATCTCAATGCAGCCAATCCACTCATCGACGGCCGCCAGTCGGAGCGCGCGATGGCGATAAGGCGCGGCGTGCTGCGGCTGTTCCGGCAGACCGCGATCACCGTGGTCGCCGAACTGCCGCTTGCCTCTGGAAGACGCGCCGACCTTGTCGGCCTCGACGCCAAGGGTCGGTTCCATATCGTGGAGATCAAGTCATCGATCGAGGACTTCCGTGCCGACAGCAAATGGCCGGACTATCTCGCCCATTGCGACTGCTTCTTCTTCGCCACGCATCCGGAAGTGCCGCCGGAAATCTTTCCCGAGACGGAAGGGCTGATCGTCGCCGATTCCTACGGGGCGGAGATCATCCGCGATTCGCGAGAGGGATCGCTTGCCGGGGCGACGAGGAAGGCGCTGACGCTGCGATTCGCCCGCGCGGCGGCAGGCCGGCTCGAACGGATTATCGAGCATCACGAGGCGACGGGCTTCGAATTGCCCGGCGACCTGTCGGCCATCGACGGAGATTGAAGCAGATTATTTCGGTGCGCGCTTGGCGAGGATGCGCTGCAGGGTGCGGCGGTGCATGTTGAGGCGGCGCGCCGTCTCGGACACGTTGCGGTCGCACAATTCGTAGACGCGCTGGATATGTTCCCAGCGCACCCGGTCGGCCGACATGGGGTTTTCCGGCGGTTCGGCCTTGTCCTCGGGCTTGCGCAGCAATGCGGCCATGATGTCGTCGGCATCGGCCGGCTTGGCGAGATAATCGACGGCGCCGAGTTTGACGGCGGTCACGGCGGTGGCGATGTTGCCGTAACCGGTCAGGATGACTACCTTGCTCTCGGGACGGCGACCGCGTATCGCCTCGATCACGTCGAGGCCGTTGCCGTCGGTCAGGCGCATGTCGACCACGGCATAGGCCGGCGGTTTCGCCCGTACCTTGGCCAGACCTTCGGCAACCGTTTCAGCGGTATCGACGGCAAAGCCGCGCCCTTCCATGGCGCGCGCCAGCCGGTTCAGAAAAGGTCTATCGTCATCGACAATTAGGATGGTGCTATCGGCGCCCAGTTCGGCGTTATCCGCAACCGCCTCGGCCATGGTCATATCCCGAATTCCCGTCACAGGTTCTCCTATTTGTGACAGGTTGGCCGTATTGTCAAAATTTCCCAACCTTTATGATAAACGCACGGGTCACGAAGAAGCCGCCAATTCATCCGGAATTTCGGCCGGAACCACCGTGTTGGAGGTATCGGCCATGGCGCGCGGCCAGCGCACGGTGACGATGGCGCCGCCGGTTTCCGCGTTGGCGAATTCGATGCTCGCGCCGGCGCGTTCCAGCAGCGTCTTGGCGATGAACAGTCCAAGGCCCAACCCGCCGCCGGTCTGTCTGGTGTCGCGGCGACGTGTCGTTACATAGGGTTCGCCAATGCGCTCGATCAGGTCGGGCGGGAAGCCCGGTCCGTCATCGGCTATGGTGATGGTAATCGCCTGGTCGTCCCAGTTGCCGGTGAATTCGACCCTTGAAGCGGCGAAATCGATGGCGTTTTCGACCAGATTGCCGAGGCCATAAAGAATGGCTGGATTGCGCATGCATTTCGGCTCGCCGGCAATGGAGCCCGGCGTAACCACCAGCTCGATGCCGAAATCGCGATGCGGTGCGGCAACCTCCTCCATCACCGAGGAAAGCGGTACGCGGCCGATGAGATCGTCGCCGGCTTCCGACAGCGAGGTCAGCTTGCCGAGGATCTGGCGGCAGCGCTCGGCCTGACCGCGCAGCAATTGCGCGTCCTCGGACAAAGGGGAGCCTTGCGGCAGTTCGCGGATCATTTCCTTCGACACCAGCGCGATGGTCGCGAGCGGGGTGCCCAGTTCGTGGGCGGCAGCCGCTGCCAGCCCGTCCAGCGTCGACAGATGCTGTTCGCGCTGCAGGACCAGTTCGGTGGCGGCGAGCGCGGCCGACAATTGCCGGGCCTCGTCGGCAACGCGATAGGTGTAGACGGCGGTGAAGACCATCATCGAGAAAATCGCCACCCACATGCCGGAGACATAGGCGAGCGGCAATTGCAGCGATGCCCCGTCCTCCCAGGGCAATGGCAAATGGAAGAAGACAAGCGCGCTCGCCGCGCCGACGGCGAGGATGGCAAGCGGCAGGATCTGACGAATCGACTGGGTCGTGGCCGAGACGATGACCGGCACGATCAACAGCATGGAGAAAGGGTTCTGCAGGCCGCCGGTCAAAAACAGCAGCATGGCGAGCTGAAGGATGTCGTAGCCAAGAAGCGCTACCGCGGCGACCTCGGTCAGGCGGAAGCTCGCACGGTAGCGCAGACGCAGGAAGACGTTGAGCCACGCAGAGGCGGCAATCAGCGCCAGACACAGCGACAGATAGAAATCATATCTCAGGAAATGGGCGACGAGTAGCACCGCCACCGTCTGGCCGATCACCGCCAGCCAGCGGATGCGGATCAGTGTTTCGAGCCGCAAGGCCGGCCCGCCAGCGGATCGGTTGAGGACGCTATCGACCATGGGTCAGCTCCGACAATGTGATTGGGGCGAATATCGGTTGCCCGGCTGCATTTGGCAAACCTGGCTGAGCGGAAGTTACTCGCCGCGCGGCTTGGCCCGGGTCGTCGGCGCCGCATGCGCCGGATCCTCCGGCCAGAAATGCCTGGGATAGCGGCCGCGCATCTCGACACGCACGTCCTTCCACGAACCGGCCCAGAATCCCGGCAGGTCGCGCGTGACCTGGATCGGACGATGCGCCGGCGACAGCAGTTCCAGCGTCAGGGGAATGGCGCCGCCGGCAACCGCTGGATGGACCGAAAGGCCATAGAGTTCCTGCACGCGGACGGGCAGAACGACATCCTCACCTTCATAGCGCAGGGCGATGTTGGAACCGGCTGGCGTCTGAAAAGTCTCGGGCAGCGCCTTGTCGATCGCGGCGGCGGATTGGCCATGGTTCGCAAGCAGGAAGTCGAGACTGGCGGCGAGTTTGTCGGCACCGATCTGACCGAGTGTCGTCGCGTCGCCAAGGAATGGTGCCAGCCAGTCTTCCAGCGCGGCCTGCAGCGTTTCGTCACTGACATCGGGCCAATCGTCCGGTGCATGGGCGTGCAGGAAGGCAATGCGCTGGCGCAGCCGACCGGCGCGCTTGCCCCAGTCGAGGACGGCGAGGCCCTTGCGACGGATCGCGGCCAGCAATCCGACCTGCGCTTCTTCCGGCGTCGGCGCGGCCTGCGAAGCCGCCAGTTCCAGTGCGCCGAGCCGGCGCACTTCCCTTGCACGCACGGCCCCGGATTTTTCGTCGAACGCCACTTCCCTCTGGCTGAGGATCGTGGCGCCATGCAACGCTTCAATCTCAGGCTCATCTACGGAAGCCGCCGAAACGATGCGCGCAGCGCCTGCTTTACCCTGCAGATCGGCGACGACGAGAAAGGGCGCACGCGCCAGCGCCTCGGCTTCGTCGATGACGGCGCGCCTTCCGTTGGCGAGCAGGAAACTGCCCTTGCCACGCGCATGCGCGATGCGGTCGGGCAAGGCAAGCGAAAGAAGCGCGCCGGGTGAGAGATCGTCCAATGGTTTCTGCTTCAACCCGGCGACCATGCGCTTTGCTGCGGCGCGGGCGGCCTCGGCGCGCTGACCCTTCTCGCGGCGCAGCCGGCCGAGCCGGGCGGCAAGGTCGATCATGTTGCCGCCAAGGCCGCGTTCGGAAACCAGCATGGCCAACAAAGCAGCGTCATCGGCCTGGCCGTGATCGGCGGCGGCGAGCACCATGCGGGCATAGCGGGGCGCGAGCGGCATGTCGCGCATCGCCTTGCCCGTTGCGGTGATGCGGCCGGATGCATCGAACGCGCCCAGTTCGCGAAGCAGCGCGACCGCCTCCTTCCAGGCAGGTTCAGGCGGCGGGTCGAGCCAGCGCAATTGCGACGGCTCCGCCGCGCCCCAGGCGGCAAGATCAAGCGCCAGCGGCGACAGATCGGCTTCCAATATCTCGGGCCTGCCGGTCTCGGGCAGCGCCGCATTCTGCTGCTCATGCCACAGCCGGATAGCAACGCCCGGCGCGGTGCGGCCGGCGCGGCCGGCGCGCTGGTCGACGGAGAATCTCGAGGCGCGCACGGTCTCAAGCCGGGTCAGCCCGGTCTGCGGCTCGTAGCGTGGTACGCGCGCCAGACCGCAATCGACGACGATCCTGACCCCATCGATGGTGAGCGAGGTTTCGGCTATTGCCGTTGCCAGCACGATCTTACGCCTGCCCGACGGCGCGGGACGGATGGCGGCGTCTTGCTCCTTCGCGTCGAGGCCGCCATAAAGCGGGCAGACGTCGGTGCCGGGCGGCAATCTGCCCTCGAGGCGCTCTGCGGTGCGGCGGATTTCCGCCTGCCCGGGCAGAAAGGCGAGGATCGAGCCCTCTTGCGAACCGAGCGCGGCAAGCACCGCTTTCGCCACCGCCTCGTCGACCCGCTCGTCCGGTCCGCGCGGTCGGTAGAGGAATTCCACCGAAAAAGTGCGGCCCTGCGAAGTGACTACCGGCGCGTTGTCGAAAAAGCCTTTCAGGCGGTCAATATCGAGCGTTGCCGACATCACCACAATGCGCAGATCGGGGCGCAGCGCGACCTGGATGTCGAGCGCCAGTGCAAGGCCGAAATCGGCATCAAGGCTGCGCTCGTGGAACTCGTCGAAGACGATGGCAGAGATGCCTGACAGTTCCGGATCGGCCAGCGCCATACGGGTGAACACGCCTTCGGTGACGTATTCGACGCGGGTCTTTGAGGAAACCTTCGTTTCGAGACGTACGCGATAGCCTATGGATTCACCAGGCTTCCCGCCATGCAGGGAAGCGACGTAGCGGGCGGCGGCGCGCGCTGCGATGCGGCGCGGTTCCAGCACGATCACCTTGTCGGCGCACCATGATTGTCCGGCAAGAAAGGCGGGCACGAGTGTCGTCTTGCCGGCGCCCGGTTCGGCGGTGAGGATTGCCGCAGTGTTTACGCCCAGCACTTTCGCCAGTCCGGGAAGGATTTCGGCGACCGGCAGGTCGTGTTGTTCGGGGGCGCTCATCCCAGCGTCACCACCTGTCCTCCAGCAGAATCTGCATCGGCGGCGTCATGGGTGACCAGCAGCACCGGCAATCGGCGCTGCTTCGCCTCCTCGAAAACGAAATCCCTGATCTTTGATCGGCGGTCGGTATCGAGTTTCGAGAACGGTTCGTCGAGCAGCAGCGCCTTCGGTTGCGACAGCAGCACGCGCATCAGTGCGGCGCGCGCCTTCTGACCGCCCGACAAGGTCGCCGGATCGCGGCCGAAAAAGCCGGTGAGTCCGGCCTCGTCCAGCGCTGCCTCTGCCAGTTGACGGCGTTCGGTCCCCTGATTTTTCCCTGCCCTGACGGCGAAGAGCAGATTCTCGCCGACGCTCATATGCGGAAACAGCATCGGATCCTGAAACAGCATGGCGGTGCGCCGCAGGTTCGCCGGCAATTGGGAGATATCCTGCCCGTCGAGCCGCACCGTGCCGGAGGCCGAGAAAGCAGGATCGAGAAAGCCGGCGACAAAGGCGAGCAAGGTGGATTTTCCCGAACCGGACGGCCCCATGACGGTCAGCACCTCGCCCGGACCGATTGACGCCGTGAGCGAGATCAGTTCACGGCCGGCAAGGCGGATCGAAATATGGTCGAGTTCGAGGCTCATCTGTTTCTATCGGGAGCCGTTTTCAAGCATGTGCGGCGCGCATGTCACGGCGTCTGGCAAAGGCGACCGCCGGTACCAACGTGGCGACCAGAAAGCCTATGAAAGGCAGCCCCATCTGGACGAAGGCGAAGACGCCTATTACCCGCCGGTCGCCGCCCGAGGCAAGGGCGATGGCCTCGGTCGTGATTGTCGGCCAGCGCCCGGCGCCGATCAGCAGGGTCGGGAGATATTGCCCGACAGATACGGCGAAGCTGACGGCGGCGGCAACCAGTATGGGCGCAAGCGCCATCGGCATGCGGATGCACCAGAACACCAGATTGTCGGATGCGCCCATGGAGTTGGCGGCGCGGGCGTAGCGCGGATCGGCGGCGTGCCAGGGCTCGGTCAGCGACAGCATGACATAGGGCAGGACGAAGACGAGATGGGCCAGCACCAGCGTGCCGAAACTCGCGCCGAGACCCGCCCAGAGGAAAGACAGTTGCAGCCCAAAGACGAAGGAAGCCTGCGGAACGATCAGCGGCAGATAGAGGATCATCAGCGCGCGGCCCTTCACGCGCGCGCCGGTGCGCGTCTCGAATTCAAGGCAGGCGAGCGTGATGGCGACGGCTACGACCGTTGCTGCGAATCCGACCGCGACGGTGATCGCGAAGGGCCTGCCCAACGCCGGCAATTGGCGGCCCCAGGTGTCCAGGGTGAGCGAATGCGGCAAGGCGTCGGGGAAGGCCCAGTAGCCGGCGAGCGACCACAGGGCGAGCAGCGCAAGGCCGGCAATGACTGCGAAGGCGGCGAGCGATATCGCGCCCGCCGATACGATCCGCGCGGGCTGTTCGCGGGCGAATCGCCGGCCCGAGACACGCAGCTTTCTGTGCGCCATGCCGGCGAGCTTCTCGCCGACGATCCACAGGACGAGTGCGGCCGCGGTGACCCCCAGTTGCAGCAGCGCGCCGGCGGAAGCGACGAAGCGCATCTTCAAATCGGGATCGTTCATCCAGCCGACGAGGCGTACGGCAAGCGGCGCGGGATTGGTCGGGCCGAGGATGATGGCGACATCGACGACGGAGCTCGAATAGGCGATGACGGCGAAGACCGCGAGGCGGATCTGCGGATAGAGCTGCGGCCAAACGGTATGGAAGAAGCCCGCCATGCGGCCATAGCCGAGGCTGGTCGCGGTCGCGGCGTAGTCACGCGGACGGATCTGCGGCAAAGCGGCGAGCGCGATCAGGAACAGGAAGGGGATTTCCTTGACGATCAGGCCGGCCATCATGGTCAGGCCCAGCGAATCGTGGACGACCAGCCAGTCGGGCGGGCGGGTGAAGCCGGTCAGTTCCGGCGAGACGAGGCGCATCAGCCAGCCGGACGGCGCCAGCAGGAAGGCGAGACCGAAGGCGGCGGCGGCATGCGGCACCGAAAGCAGCGGCGAGACCAGATGCTGCACCGAGCGGAAAAGCCGCGTCTGCGACCAGCCGGCCATGAAGGCGGCGACCGCCGCAAGCGCGACGAAGGCGGTGACGAGGCCGGTAACAAGACTGACCGTCGCCGAGCGCCACAGGCCGGGCATGGCGGCCAGATCGCGCCACGGCTGAAGCGAGAAATTCTCGCCGCCTAGAACGGGGAAATAGCCGAATGCCGGCAGCGCGGTCGCCAGCAGGCCGATCAGGATGGGTCCGGCAAGGACGAGGATCGCAAGCGTCGGCGCGGCGGCGAGCATCAGGTCCCTAATTCGCCACGCCGTAGCGTCTCGACCATTCCTTCTCCAGCCGCGTCATCCAGCTCGCATGCGGCTCGGGCAGAGCCGGGCCGAGCTCGGAAGGCTTCAGCGTGGCGACACCGAGATCGAGCGCATCGAATTTGGCGCGGATATCGGCGGGCACGGCATTGGTGTCGAGCACGGTCGGGTCGCCCCACACCTTCGGGTCCTGCTTGCGAAGCTGGGCCTCCGGCGAGATCAGGAAATTGGCCAGCACCAGCGCGCCCTCCTTCGCCGTGGCGTTATAGGGAATGGCGACAAAATGGGTGTTGGCGAGCGTACCGCCGGAGAAGACAAAGGTGCGCACCGTGTCGGGCAATTGGTGATTGGCGATGGCATTGGAAGCTTCGGCCGGTGAAAAGGCGAAGGCGATATCGATCTCATTGTCGGCGAGCAATTGCCTGAGCGCTTCCTTGTTCTTGGGGAAGGTGCGGCCGTCGCGCCACAGATTGGGTTGCATTTCGTCGAGCGCGGCGAAAAGTGGCGCGGTGACCGACTGGAACTCGGCCTCGACCACCGGTTTCTGCAGTATCTGGGGATCTTTAACGGTCTCGATCAGCGCCTGTTTCAAAAAGGTCGAACCTATGAAGTCGGGCGGCGCGGGATAGGTGAAGCGGCCGGGAAAGGCCTTTGTCCATTCGACCAGATCGGCGAAGGAATCGGGCATTTCACCCGTCTCTTCGTCCCGTGCGGTGTCGTTGTAGAAGACCAGCTTGGCCATGCCCCAGGGCGCTTCCTG
>JAJDOK010000134.1 GCA_022340185.1 Salaquimonas sp.
CTGCTGGGCGGCCGGTCTTTACTTTTCGCGCGATTTCGCCATCAGCCGAATTTGAACAGGGTCACGCTCGAAGCGAAGGACAAAGCTTTGTCAGGGCTTCTGACAGGGGATTGTCAGGACGGATTGTCAGGCGTTGCAACCATCGCCGTTTGCAATTTTGTCTTGAAGCGGCGGGGCGACAGGTTCATTCTGCTTACAGGGGCGTATTCCCGACGTGATCGGAGAAAATGCCATGAAACTTTCAACCAGAACCATCCTGATCGCCTGTGCAGCCCTTGCAATGGCGGTTTTCACTGCGCCTGTCGGCGCGCAGGCGCATGGCTATTATTACGGCGGCTATTACGGTGCACCTGCCTATGCCTATCCGCCGCGCTATTACGCGCCGCGGTATTATTACGGTTACCCGCGCTACTATGGCGGCTATGGCTATTATGGTGGCTATCGCTACCGTCCCGGCTTGCCGAACGACCACACCGGCTACGGCGTCGGCGGCTGGTACGGCTATCATTGAGCCGACAAACCGATTGCTGGACCAGACTGGGCGGCACTGCGATCGCCACTACCGCTGTGTGGCCGCATCGGAGTTGAGCTTGCACCTTCTGCCAATCCGCGCTCTTGTCTCCCCCTGAACACAAGGAGGCATGATGGCGTTTTTTGAACTCACCCGTGAAGGGTCCGTCGCCAAACTCGTCATGAACCGGCCGGACAAGGCGAACGGCATGACGCCGGAATTCTGGGCGGAACTGCCGAAGGTTGTGCGCGAGCTCGACGCCGATTCTTCGGTGCGGGCTCTGGTGATCGCGGGAAACGGCAGGCATTTCACTGGTGGCATGGATCTGGCGAGTTTCCAGCAGATCATGCATCTGGTGCAGAAGGAACCGGGCCGCGCCGCCTTCGCTTTGCGCCAACTGATCCTGACATTGCAGGACAGCTTCACCGCGCTGGAAGTAAGTCGGTTGCCGGTGATCGCGGCCATCCACGGCGCCTGCATCGGCGGCGGCATCGACATGATCAGCGCCTGCGATCTGCGGCTGGCGTCGAAGGACGCCAGTTTCAGCATCGAGGAAATCCATGTCGGCATGACGGCCGATGTCGGCACATTACAAAGGCTGCCGAAGCTGATCCCGCCCGGTGTGGTCAAGGAACTCGCCTTCACCGGCAGGCGGTTTTCGCCGGTCGAGGCCTTGGCTTGGGGTTTCGTCAACGAAATCTGCGAGGATGACGACGCCGTGCAGGTGCGCGCGATGGAACTGGCGGGCGAGATCGCGGAAAAGTCGCCGCTGGCGATCGCCGGGATCAAGCACTCGGTCGACTACGCGCGGGACCACACCGTGCGAGACGGACTCGACCAGATCGCGACCTGGAACGCCGGCATGCTGCGGCCGGAGGATCTAAGCGCCGCGCTGCAGGCGAAGATGGCGAAGAAGGCGGCCGTATTCGCCGATCTGGAGAAATTGACTGGGCTTGGGGGATAGGGCTCAATCGGATTGCGCGATTCCGGTTCTGCGCTGCTGCGATTGACAGGCCATGGCGGGTATGGTCCCATTCGTCGCCGACCTTTTCCGGGTTGGCGCAAAGCGGCAAATTGCGAAGTCATATCAGTCATCCGGCCGATCGGACGGAAGGCTGTGACGAGATGTTGTTTCCGCCATGGTACCGCATGGCGGGCAGGCAAGTGGGGATGCCCATGCGGTACGAATACTGGCGGCCTGCCGCCGATCTCGCACGTTATGTCGGCGCCTATTACATCATGGAAGTGCCGGAAGGCGGCGGCGATATCATGCGCGCCCAGTTACCCTTCCTGCGGTTCATCCTTTCGGGAACATCGCAACTGGAGCACGATGGCGAGACCGTAAGCCACAGCGCCCCCAAAGCACTGGTGTGCGGGCCTTCCTTTCGCACCGGGCGTGCAATGGTCTCGCCCGGCTCCTCGATCCTGGCGGTGATGATCAAGCCCGAGGGCTGGCAGGCGCTGCTGGGCGTTCCGATGCGCGAACTGTCGAATCGGATCGCCTTGCTGGATGACTTTCATCCTGTGGACATGGCGTCGTTGCGCGACCGTCTTGCCGGTGCGGCGGACGATGCGGAGATGTTCGGTGTGATCGACTGCCTGCTGCGCGGGATGATTTCGGCGACGCGCGCACACAATTTCACCTTCCTGCAGGAAGCTTCTGCCTGGCTTGGCCAGGCCCGAAACGAAAGCATCGATACCTTGCTGCGGCAAAGCGGCCTGTCGCACCGGCAGGTCGACCGGCTGTGCGCGGCTTATTTCGGCGCACCGCCCAAGCGGCTGCAGCGCACCTACAGGGCCTTGCATGCGGCGACCCAATTGGCGTGGACGGATGAGACAGACTGGCGGCAGGTGGTTGGCGAAGGCTATTACGACCAGTCACATTTCATCAAGGATTTCAAGGCGATGATTGGCTGTACGCCGGGTGAATACGTGCGCGGGCCAAACATGATGATCCGCTTCGACCTGCAGAAGCGCCTGGCGATCAAGCACGATTCCTTCTTCAGCATCATCGCCTGAAAGGCTCTAATGAAGCGTCACCGGCTGTTCCACACCGGGTGGCGGCATGGCATCGATGTCCACCCGGTTGCGACCGTCGCGCTTGGCCGCGTAGAGGTGCTGGTCGGCTGTGCGGTAAAGCTGTGTGAACGAAGTTTCCCGGTTGAACGTGGCGCCGCCGATGCTGGCTGAGAGCGGGTGGCGGCGGCCCTGCGGACTGAAGGCGGCATCGTTGATGGCCTGCCTGATGCGCTCGGCGACGCCGGCGGAACCTTCAGGCGAAAGGCCCGGCAGGAATACGCCGAATTCCTCTCCGCCCAGCCGGCCGACGAGATCGATATCACGCACCGTGTCGCGGATCGCACCGGCGATCAGCTGTAGCGCCTCATCGCCCAGATCGTGACCGAACCGGTCGTTGACGTTCTTGAAATTGTCGATGTCGATGACCAGCAGCGCACCATCGCCGCGGATCTCCTCATTGGCGACACGGTCGAGATAGCCTTCCACCACGGCGGTGAAGGCGCGGCGGTTGAGGCATGAGGTAAGGCTGTCGGTGGAGGCGATGTTCACCAGCTCGTCATGCGCCAGCGCCAGTTCCCGCAGCTTGCCGAGCAGGTAATAGAAGAGTGGCGGCGCCAGAAGGACCGGAATGATCAGGTTGTTGAACCATTTCGAAGTGAGCTGCCATTCACCGGTCTCGAAGTTGAAGCTGTCGAATGCGAGCGCGATCATGGCGCACGCCAGCGTACCCACGACCGTGATGAGATGGATGCGCGCGCGGCCTCGGCTGGACCAGTCGATGTTCTTCAACATCCCATGCAAGGACATGTGGTCTCTCACTCGGTTTCGCCGGGAGAGCCTAGACGCAGCGCGTTAATATCCTGTTTCGTCCATCCCGCAAAAACACCCCCGGCAAGGTTATTGCCGGGGGCCATATTCCAGATGAAACTATTTCACAATGGGTCTTTACTTGGATCGCCTTGGGCCTGGATCGCCTTGAGCATGGATCGCCCAGGCAGGATCACTCCGCCGAAGCGACAGCCTCAAATTCCTCCTGGCTCAGGACACCGTTGCCATCGGCATCGGCGGCCTTGAACTGTTCCTCGGTCCAGTCCCAGCCAGCACCAGCTGCTTCTTCCATCGTTACCTGGCCGTCACCGTCGGCATCGACTGCGGTGAAATCCATTTCTTGCGCAAGGGCCGGGCCGGCGAGCAAAGCGGCGAGACCAAGGGCAAGTACGACCTTCTTCATGTTCAGCTCCTTTGTAGCCCGCGGAAGTTTCTTTTCACCGCGGCGCACACGGATAAACATCTGAAATTACGCCAAAAATTTGTCCGAGATAATCACGAACAATTACCCGCGCACATAATCCGACACCGTAGCGAAGTGCGACCGGGGAAACCCTCTCGCAGTGCTCGACAGCCAGGTCAAAATGCACGAAAAAACGGGCCGGAATGTCGATTCCGGCCCGTTTGCATGAACTCTTTTTCCCGTCCGTCCGTTCCAGGTGGGGATGCTTGTCGCACCGCGGCCGGGCTGGAGGGGTCGGCTACAGCCCCTTCATTACATTGCCGGCTGCCAGCACGATCCAGGCGAGCCAGGACCAGTGGACCGGTTTGAGATAGAGCATGTCGCCAATGCCGGCGTATTGGGCGACCAGTGACAGAATGAACAGGATCACGGAAATCCAGAAGATGACGGTGGTCGGTGCGCTGAGATTCATGTTTGCCTCCCCGAAACGTTGAATCACCAAGTGCCGCATTTGTACGGCCAGGGACAGCTTACACAATTTCTTTTCAGAATGGAGTCTGCCGGAATCACCTCAATTCGATCATGATTTGGATCAAGGAAGGAATGCTTCCTAATCAGGATGATGGTAGGGAAGCGATCCAGTTCGATAAGGAGCATTTCGAATGAGGAAACTAGCCATTGTTGCCGCCAGCATATCAGCGCTTGCTGCAGCGCCGACCCTGCTCGGCGCAAGCGAGGCTCGTGCAAACGACGGATTGTCATTTCTGGGTGGTGTCCTGCTCGGTGGTGCGCTTGCGTCCAGACCACCGGTCTATGTGGCGCCACCGCCGCCGGTTTACGTGGCGCCGCCACCGCCGGTCTATGTGGCGCCGCCGCCACCGACACCGGTATATGGCGGCGGTTATCCGCCGGCGCATTACAATTGGTGCGCGGCGAAATACCGATCCTACGATCCCGGCACCAACTCCTTTCAGCCATACGGCCCCTATCCGAGGCGTCAATGCATTTCGCCCTACATGTAGGATGTTGAAGACGCTCGCCTGAAAGGCGGCGTGTCAGTCGAATACAGAGAGTGGATGGATGAAACCATCCACCGCCTACTGCTTTGGCGGGTTCGAGCCCGGGGCCTGCGTCCGGAACTCAAGCTTCCGGCGGGACAGGTGTTGGTTGACCTGCCTTGTCGAGCGCCACCATGACAAAACTTGCGTGCGTGACACGTTCGCGGTTCGTTGTGAGGTAGCGCTGGGCCCATGCCTCGACATTGAGTGTCATGGAAGTGCGGCCGATCCGCTCGATAACAGTATAAATCTCCAGCGTGTCACCGATCTTCATCGGCTTGGCGAAGGACATGGAGTTGACTGCGGCCGTAACGACGCGCCCGCCGGCGCGTTCGGCGGCGCGGATGCCGCAGGCAAGGTCCATCTGCGCCATGACCCAGCCGCCGAAAATGTCGCCCGCTGCATTGGCATCGGCCGGCATGGCGATGGTTCGGAGCGTCAGTTCACCTTCCGGGTCGCGCATGGTCTCTTCTCCATAATTGCTGCGCCTGCCTGCACGGGTTCATGGCAGTGCCATGCGGTGGTGCCACGTTTATGCGGAAAACCACAAGATGCCAAAGAGGTTGCGGGAGCGACCCGGGTTGCAATGCCGGTCTCAAGGGCTAATTTGTGGACCAACGGGGCAAACAGGGGCCAGCAGGAAGGAATATTCATGCGGAAACAACTGATCATCCTGGCGAGTGCCGCAGCCCTGTCGATCGCACCTGTTGCGGTTGGACACGATACGGCGAAAGCCGGGTGGAGCGATTTTGGCAAGTTCCTAGGCGCGATGGCGATAACCGCAGTCATCGTCGGTGCCGTGCGCGCCGGGCAATATCATTGCCATCCGGGCTATGGCTGCCATAGCCACATCGCGGCAGGGCCGTATCATTATCACGACGCCTATGGCCGTATCGTCTACAACAGACCGGCCGTGGCGCCGCCGCCACCGCCTCCTCCCCCCGCGCCGGCCCAGGGCGCATATCCGCAGGCGCATTACGACTGGTGCGCGGCGAAATACCGTTCCTACGACCCACGCAGCAACACCTATCAGCCTTACGGCGGCGTGCCGCGCAGGCCGTGCATTTCGCCCTATATGTAGGGGGTAAGCAGGCAACGAATGGCCGGTCGTCTGACGATGGCCGGTTCTTCCGGGGGGTAGCAAGGGAGACTGGCATGATCACGCGCATGGCATGGCAGAAGTTTGCAAAACCCGCATCACGGACCACGGCAGCAACGATCCTGGCCCTTTCGCTCGGGCTGGCGGTGCAAAGCCGGCCGGCCGAAGCCAACAGCAACTGGGTGGGGCCGGCAATCGCCGGAGCCGTCATCGGCGGTGTCCTGGCGAACCAGTACTATCGACACCGACCCTATTATTACCGGCCTTATTATCGAAGACCGGTCAACTACCGCTGGCGATATCGCGGACCGGCCTATTATCCGCGCTACTACGCGCCCTATCCGCCGGCGGTGGTGGTTCCGATCCCGGTTCCGGTGCCGCTTTTCGTCGTGCCGGGCTGGTAGCGGCGTCGTGCGGGCGGTGTGCCGTCCGCGTTTTGCAGCGTTCCACGATGAACAATGTGCTTTTTTGCACTGTTCATCGCGCATTCACGTGTACAATGGTGGAATCCGGGCGGCCGTGCATTTGCCGCGCGGAAGCACCAATTTCGGGAGAGCCCCATGAATAGCGTGATGAAGACTGCCACGGCCGCCTTCCTGGCCGCCGGCCTTGCCGCCGGTTCCACCAGTTTCGCTGCCGCTGCCGGAGATTCGGGCGGGGATTCGGCATCTGCTCCGAAGGAATGCCCGAAGGGCGAAGTCTGGGATCCGGAAGCCAAGACATTGTTCGGCAAGGGCAAATGCGTTGCCGAAGCGGATTTCAAAAAGAAGCCCGCAAGCGAGCAGCAGGGCTTGCTCTACAATTACGGTCGCGGCATGGCCAAGGCCGGCCATTACGAAAAGGCAATCGCCGCGCTGAAGATGGCGCCGGACCAGGAAGATCCGCGCGTGCTCAACTATCTCGGCTATTCCAACCGCAAGCTCGGCAATATGGATGTGGCGCTCGGCTACTACCACGCCGCGGTTGCCCAAAACCCCGATTTCAGCCTTGTGCGCGAATATCTGGGCGAGGCCTATATCCAGCTCGGCCTGCTTGAAAAGGCACGCGAACAATTGAGCGAGATCGAGCGCATCTGCGGTTCGAAGACCTGCGGCGAATACGGCCAGCTTGCCAATCTGATCGTCGACAGCCAGACAACGCAGGACTGAAGCCGGCGACCTCTGGAAAGTGAAGGGCGCCCGTTGACCGGGCGTCCTGTTGCTGCGGTGAAGAACCCTGTCGTGGACGGAATCGAACGCGCAACCCCGCCGATGGTGGGTTTGTTTTTTACGTTCGCAACGCTGATGACGACGGCGGCGGCAATCACGCTGATACTGCCGGGAGGTCCGCTGGATGCGATCTGGCAGATCAAGCCGGAGCAATTTCCCGAACTCAAACTGCACGGGTCCATTGTCGGCGCCGGTTTTGTACTGCTGGCGCTGGTCTGTGCGGCCACATCTGTCGGCAGCTTCATGCGCCGGCATTGGGGCTGGCTGCTCGCCGTGACCATTTTCACCGTCAATTTCGTGGCTGATCTCATGCAGGCGATCCTCGAACCCGCATTGGCAGCCTTTGCCGGCCCGGTTGTCTCGGCGCTGATCCTGTGGTGGCTGTTGCGAAGCGGTGTCCGAGCGCAGTTCGCAACGCGTTCTAATCGCCCGCAGGCGTGATCCGCAGCAATCTGCCGTCGTCCTCGTCGGTCAGCAGCCAGATCGCGCCGTCGCCGAACACACGGACATCGCGGATGCGGCCATATTCGCCCTTGAGCAGGTTCTCCTCGCCGACGATCTTGCCCGCCTCATCAAGCCGGAGGTGGACCAGCATCCGGTATTTGAGCGCACCGACCAGCAGATCGCCGCGCCAGGCGGGGAACAGTTTACCGTCATAGACTGCCATTCCGGAGGGTGCGATCGACGGGTCCCAATAGATCACCGGCTGTTCGTAGCCCGGCGCCTTCGTGCCGATGCCGATCTTCGAGCCGTCATAGTCGGTGCCATAGGTGATGACCGGCCAGCCGTAGTTCTTTCCCGCTTCGGGCGCGTTGATCTCGTCGCCGCCTTTCGCGCCATGTTCGACGGTCCACAATTTGCCGCGCGCCTTGTCCCAGACCGCGCCCTGCTGATTGCGATGACCTTTCGACCACAGTTCGGGAAGGCCCTTGCCGCCGTCGGCAAAGGGATTGTCGGCCGGAATGGTGCCGTCCCGGTTGAGGCGGATCACGGCGCCGGCCGCATCGAAGAAATCCTGGGCGCGCTTGCCGTCGCGGCGGTCGCCTACCGTCACAAACATCTTGCCGTCAGGCGCCAGCGCGATGCGCGAGCCGAATTGGTAACCGCTTGGCGTCTTCTTCTTCATCACCCAGAGCCGGGCAAGGTCTTCCAGATGCGTGTTGTCGGCGGAAAGCGTTGCGGTGGCGAGCGCGGTCGAGGCACCGCCGGGACCGGGTTCGGAATAGGTCAGCCAGATGCGCCGCGTTCTGGCGAAATTCTCGTCGGCGGCGATGTCGAGCAGGCCGCCCTGGCTGAAGGCGGCGACCTGTGGAAGGCCTGTCACTTCGTGGCGTTCATCTTCGTGCAGATACCACAATCGGCCACGGCGCTCAGTGACGAGCAGCGAGCCGTCCGGCAGCATGGCCATGCCCCAAGGATGGTCCAGGCCATTTGCAACCGTCTCGACCTCAATGGGGCCGGATTCGCTTTCGAATCGCTCGGCCGCCGATGCAGGCGCGATCAGGACCGTTGCGAGAAGAAAGACGAGTGCGAATCCTTGCCGCATGTCGCGTGCTCCAGCTGTCATTCGATCGCCCCACAGTGCAGATAGGGCAGGAAAGACGGATTTTCACCGCCACCGGTTTGCCCACAGCCGTTAAGGGCGCGGGCCTTTCACTCGGCTGGCGCGATGATAGAGTGCAGATGTGGTTTCGAGCCACACAATGACATGCAGGAAAGCTGATGCCCGAGGCAGAGACGCGTCCGGAAGAGGACGCACCGCCAGAGGAAGAGCTGGACGCCCATCGCCACGACGTTCCGCATGCCCATGCGGTGGAGGATGTCGCCAGCTTCGAACTCGACGAGGGCATTGCCATGCCGGCGTTCCGCGCGCGCTGGCAATTGTTCCTGCCGACGATCGCCATCGCGGTCATCTATTCGGCGGCCTGGATCTATCTCGTCAATGCCGGCAAGGGCGACTATGCGCTGGTGCGTCTCCTGGTGATCGTCATGGCGGTAGGGGTGCCGATGCTCGCCGTCCATGCCTTCCTGCGCTACCAGACGATCAGGGTGCAGGTGTTGCCCGATGCCGTGCGCTACCATCCCGGCTGGCCGCGCGATCTGCCGATCGACATGCCGCTCGACCTGATTGACCAGGTGCGGGTCAAGCACGGGCTTTCGGGGCTGTTGTTCGGAGGCGGCACGCTGGTCATGGACCTGACGACGGGGGAGAAGGCAGCGGTTGCCGATCTCAGCAATCCCGATCGCGCGCGCGAGGCGATCGAGCAGCGCATGGCGGAACGCGAGAATGAAACTCCGCCGGCCGGCACATTCGAGTTCTAACGGACGGCATAACGGTTCCGTCGGCATGAACTGGCAGGAAAGTCGACCTTTCGGGAGACGCGATCATGACGGAAGCCGAGTACAGCGAATACATTTCGACCTTCAATGCAGCCTGCGCCGGCGACGGCACCGGATTTGCGGCATTCTTCGACCGGTACTACGAGCCGGACGCTGTGTTCGAGTATATCCCGAACGCCACACGAAATTCCGGCCGGGATTTTACGATCCGGTTCTGGCAGGGTGTTCATGAACAAATGCAGGAAACGATCCGGCCGCACATCTCGTTTCTGAATGTCGGGTCGACCATGGCCAGCGAAGCGCCGATCGATTTTCGTTGCAAACGCGATCTGGAATGGGTCGGGATTCCCCACAAGAAAGACACATCGTTCAGGCTCATGATGGCGGCGTTCTACGAATTGAGCCCTGCGAAAAAGATACGCTACGCGAGGGTCTATTCGATCTTCAATGAAGCCTATCAGCCGGACCCGTAATCAGCTACGCGACCTGGATGCAATACCGGTCCGGTCAGACCATTGCGCTGACGGTGGCGATGCCTGCGGTCAGGATGGCGACGATCGCGATCACGTTGACGAAGGCCGTGGCCGCTGCAGCCCTTGCCGTCGCCGGGCGGGCGGGTTCTTCGCTTGCGGAAGCGGTTTGCGGGGCCATGCACACTCTCCAGGCGGACAGGCAAAAAGCCTGCCGATGATTCAGATTCCGCACATATGGGACTCACAAACCTGACACGATGTGACGGGAATCACATGCGTGCATTACAACTCCCGCTTTAGGCGAGGATTTGGACAAAATGGGGCGCGCCGGGGCAGATGTCGTGACGGAATTGTGGCAATTACTCCGCCGCCTCGGCCGCACTATATGATGCATCGCCCGGCTTTTTATTCGGAACCGTCGAAAAACTGCTTCGGATCAACCATTTGGTGAGGCTGCGCGCCATGGTCTCATGCCCGATCAGGACAATATTGCCGTCCTCGATTTCGCGTTCGAAGCTTGAATGGCCCATCCAGGCCGAGGTGAGCGAGCGCAATTTGGCGACGATGAACAGATCGGTGTCGAAACCCGGATTCTTGTAGCAGATATCGGTTTCCTCGCCCGGTTTGACGACCAGCCAGTAATTGGCGGCCTCGGCGGACGGATCGTTGAGGGTGAACTGGATCACGCATTTGCGTCGGGGCAGTTCCAGATGGTTGATCTTGCGGCGGATGTTCCACATCAGCATGCGGGCGTCGAGGGCCTGCAGTGATACGTTGCTGTCGACATTCCTGTGTGCCCATTCGCCCAACTGGCGCACGAGCGGTTCAAGCTCATCGGCCATCGGCGTTGTGATGTATTCCATCTGACCGGATGCCGGATTTGCACAGCGGCGAACCAGCCCCCCGGCTTCGAGATCCTTCAGACGTTTCGACAGCAGTGCCGGCGACATGGCCGGCACGCCGCGATGGATTTCGTTGAAGCGCGTCGAACCGCTCCACATCTCGCACAGGACCAGCATGGTCCAGCGCGGTTCGAGCATCTCGGCTGCCATGGCGACCGGGCAGAAGCGTGGATAGACGGTGTCGGGCATGGCTGCATCTCCCATTCGGGCTTTCCGGAAAGAAAGGTTCCACGTGCAAGCGCACGCGTCCAGTACAAAAACTGTAGTGGGTTTCCTTCATTTACTGCAGTGGCTGCGGGAGTGGCCAGACACCATGTTCGCGCCGTTCACGAGCAATAAAGGAGAACGACATGCCTCTGGTGGATATCGAAGTGATCGAAGGTGTTTTCGACGCGGATCAGAAAGCGGCGATGATCAGGAAGGTGACCGACGCCATGGTCGAGGTCGAGGGCGAGGCGATGCGTGGCGTGACCTGGGTGCGCGTCAAGGAAGTGCGCTCCGGCCAATGGGGTATCGGCGGCAACACGCCGAGTGCGGCCGACATCAAGGCCATGGGCCAGTAAATGAAATATCGGTGGGGCGGCTGCGTTGCAGCCGCCTGCGCCGCTTATCTCCAGCCAAGTTCACCGCCAACCAAGTTCAGGCGCGACGTGTTCAAGAATCGCCCCGATGACATGGGCGTTGTAGGCAACACCGAGCTGGTTGGGCACGGTCAGCAGCAGCGTGTCGGCTTCGGCAATCGCCTCGTCCTCGGCCAGTTGCTTCACCAGCGCATCGGGCTCGGCGGCGTAGCTGCGGCCGAAGATGGCGCGCGTGTTGGCATCGATCATGCCGATCTGGTCCTCCTCGTTGCGCGATTGGCCGAAATAGGCGCGGTCCATGTCGGAGACCAGTGCGAAGATGGAGCGGCTGACCGAGACACGCGGCTCGCGTTCGTGACCGGCTTCCTTCCAAGCTGAGCGATAGGCGCGGATCTGTTCGGCCTGCTGGATGTGGAAGGGCTTGCCGGTCTCGTCGAATTTCAGCGTCGAACTCTGCAAATTCATGCCGTGCTTCGCGGTCCATTGCGCAGTGGCATTGGTGGCCGAACCCCACCAGATGCGTTCGCGCAGGCCTTGCGAATGCGGTTCGAGCCGCAGCAGGCCGGGCGGATTGGGGAACATCGGGCGCGGATGGGGCTGGGCGAAACCTTCGCCATTCAACAGGTTCAGGAAGACTTCGGCGTGGTGGCGCGCCATGTCGGCGTCGTCCTGGCCTTCGTGCGGCCGGAAGCCGAAATGGCGCCAGCCGTCGATCACCTGTTCGGGCGAGCCGCGGCTGATGCCGAGCTGCAGGCGTCCGCCGGCGATGAGATCGGCGGAGCCCGCATCCTCGATCATGTAGAACGGGTTTTCGTAGCGCATGTCGATGACGGCGGTACCGATCTCGATGCGGCTGGTCCGCGCGCCGACGGCGGCAAGCAGGGGAAAGGGCGAAGCAAGCTGGCGGGCGTAATGGTGCACGCGGAAATAGGCGCCGTCAGCGCCCAGTTCCTCGGCTGCAACGGCCAGGTCGATGGACTGCAGCAGCGCATCCGACGCCGATTGCGTGCCCGATTGCGGCGAGGGCGTCCAGTGGCCAAACGAGAGGAAGCCGATCTTTTTCATGGGATCTCGATTCAGAGAAGAAAGCGACAAATCCCAAATTAGGTCGCCAACGGCGGAAATACACCCCGAAAACGATTCAGATCGCTTGTCATGGGGACAATCGAAGCCTTGCAATCGAAAGAACACGGTCCTATCGGTTGCGCTCGCAAAAAACCTGTCTTTCCGGAGATTTCCAATGGCTTTCCTTGCCGACGCGCTATCGCGTGTGAAGCCCTCCGCGACCATCGCGGTTACCCAGATGGGGCGCGAGCTGAAAGGCAAGGGCGTCGACGTCATCTCGCTGTCGGTCGGCGAACCCGATTTCGACACGCCGGACAACATCAAGGAAGCGGCGATTGCCGCGATCCGGCGCGGGGAGACCAAATATCCGCCCGTCGCCGGCATCGTGCCGCTGCGCGAGGCGATTGCGGCGAAGTTCAGGCGCGAGAACGGCCTCGACTACAAGCCGGCGCAGACGATCGTCGGCACCGGCGGCAAGCATGTGTTGTTCAACGCCTTTCTGGCGACGCTGAACGCTGGCGATGAAGTGATCATCCCCGCGCCGTTCTGGGTGAGCTATCCCGAGATCGTGGCGCTGTGCGGCGGTACGCCGGTGCTGGTCAAGGCCGGCATGGAAACGAACTACAAGCTGACGCCGGAAGCGCTCGAAGCCGCGATCACGCCGAAGACCAAATGGTTCATGTTCAACTCGCCGTCGAACCCTTCGGGCGCGGCCTATACGCGAGACGAGCTGAAGGCGCTGACCGACGTGCTGATGAAGCATCCCCATGTCTGGGTGCTGACCGACGACATTTACGAGCATCTGGTCTTTGGCGATTTCGAGTTCACCACGCCGGCCCAGGTCGAGCCGGGGCTCTACGATCGCACGCTGACCATGAACGGCGTGTCGAAGGCCTATGCCATGACCGGCTGGCGCATCGGCTATGCGGCGGGACCGGAAAAGCTGATCAAGGCGATGGACATGATCCAGGGCCAGCAAACCTCGGGCGCCTGCACCATCGCGCAATGGGCCGCGACAGAGGCGCTCACCGGACCGCAGGACTTCATCCCGAAGAGCCGGGCGGCCTTCGAGGAACGGCGCGACCTCGTCGTCTCGATGCTGAATCAGGCGGCCGGCCTGAAATGCCCGACGCCGGAGGGGGCGTTCTACGTCTATCCCTCCTGTGCCGAACTGATCGGCAAGCAAGCCCCGTCGGGCAAGGTGATCGGGACCGACGAGGATTTCGTCATGGAACTGCTGGCGACCGAGGGCGTCGCGGCGGTGCACGGTTCGGCCTTCGGCCTCGGCCCGAACTTCCGCGTCTCCTATGCGACCTCGAACGAGAACCTGGAAAAGGCCTGCAACCGCATCCAGAAATTCTGCGCGGAATTGCGCTGATCAGGTCCTGGCCATCTGCCGCAGGCGTTCCACCTCGCCGTTCCTGTAGAACAAATTGTAGGTCTCGAAGGGGATGAGCTGGCCGGCGGGCGTCACGAAGTGGACGCAGGAGCGCTTGACGTTGGCGACGCAGAAATTGAAGCGGTCCATGAAATTAACGACGACGACGCGGAAGATGTTCTCGTAGGACAGGCCCGCGGGGATTTCGACCTGCGGCAGGCAGCACAGCAGGTCGCCGAGGCGCTGGGCGGCGTTCGGCTCGATGGTCGACAGCGAGAACAGTTCGAAGATGCGATCCTTCAGCGCCGGATAGCGCTCGAAGTTCACCGTGTTCGGCATTTCCGCGATCAATTGTTCCTTGGGGATCATCGAAGTGACCGGCACGACGGTGCGGCCGTTCCTGATACCGTAGCCGATGGAAAAGCCGGTCGGGTTGCAGGGCAGCGGGATCATGTCGGCCTCGCCGAAAATGCCGGAATCCTCGACCACGCGGCGGCGGATATCGGTCAGCAACACGCGGTTCTTCCTCGAGTCGAAATTCAGGTTTCGGCCGGCGTCCTGCACGCCCTGGAAGGTGACGCCGCGCACGCAGGAGAAACCGAGCGCATAGTCGATGATCGGCGCCATCTCCTCGTCGTTGACACCCTTCTTGATGGTGCAGACCAGCGTGGTCGAGATGCCGTGCTTTTCGAGCGCTTCCAGCGCCTTGTGGCGGGATTTGGTGAGGTCGGCGCCGCGCAAGTCGATAAGCGCTTCGGGCTTCAGCGAGTCGAACTGGAGGTAGATTTCCAGCCCTTTTTTGCGCTCGGCCAGTGTTGCGACGAAATCCGGATCGGTCGCGATGCGGATGCCGTTGGTGTTGATCATCAGATGGCGGATAGGCCTCGCCTG
>JAJDOK010000062.1 GCA_022340185.1 Salaquimonas sp.
TTCGTGTTTTCCCAGCTTGATGATGTCGTTACCGGCGGAGATTTCTTCCCACACGGTCTTGGCGCCGTTGAGCGCGTCGCGGCTCTGGTCGACATAGGAAAGCTGCACACTGTCGCCGACCGAGACATCGCCGCTGTCCGGCTGCTCCTGGCCGGTGATCAGCTTGAACAGGGTCGTCTTGCCCGCGCCGTTCGGCCCGATCACGCCGACAATGCCGCCCGCCGGCAGCTTGAAGGATAGCCCGTCGATCAGGACCTTCTCGCCATAGCCCTTCGAGATGGCGTCGACCGTGATGACATTGTCGCCAAGCCGCTCGCCGGCTGGAATGACGATCTGCGCATCGCCCGGTTTGCGGTCATTGGCCGACTTGACCAGTTCGTCATAGGCCTGGATGCGCGCCTTGGATTTCGCCTGCCGGGCACGCGGCGAGGATGCGATCCACTCGCTCTCGCGCGCGATGGCGCGCTGGCGGGCGGCCTCCTCGCGGCCTTCCTGGCTCATGCGCTTGGCTTTCGCCTCCAGATAGGCGGTGTAATTGCCTTCGTAGGGAATGCCCCGGCCCCGGTCGAGTTCGAGGATCCAGCCCGTCACATTGTCGAGGAAGTAGCGGTCGTGGGTGATCATCAGCACCGCGCCGGGATATTCGCGCAGATGTTTTTCCAGCCAGGCGATGGTCTCGGCGTCGAGATGGTTGGTCGGCTCGTCGAGCAGCAGAAGGTCGGGCTGGCTCAGCAGCAGCCGGCACAGCGCCACGCGGCGGCGCTCGCCGCCCGACAGGTTGTCGACCGGCATGTCGCCCGGCGGGCAGCGCAATGCCTCCATCGCCATCTCGACCTGGCTTTCGAGGTCCCACAGGTTCTGCGCATCGATGATGTCCTGCAGTTTCGCGCCCTCTTCCGCCGTCTCGTCGGAATAGTTCATCATCAGTTCGTTGTAGCGCTCGAGGATCGCCTTCTTCCCGGCCACGCCCTCCATGACATTGCCCATCACGTCGAGCTGGTCGTCGAGCTGCGGCTCCTGCGGCAGGTAGCCCGAAGTCGCGCCCTCGGCGAGCCAGGCTTCGCCGGAGAATTCGGTATCGAGCCCGGCCATGATCCGCAGAACGGTGGACTTGCCCGCACCGTTTGGGCCCAGGATGCCGATCTTGGCGTCGGGATAAAACGACAGATGGATGTTCTCGAGTACCTTCTTGGCGCCATAGGCCTTGGAAAGCCCGGACATGTGATAGATGAACTGGCGTGCCATTGCGCGCGTGTGCTCCGTCAATGAAAATGCGGGGAAGAATGAAGTTGCGCGCTATGTAGGCGAAAGCCGGGTCGCGGGCAAGCGCCGGACAAGTGGAGGAGGAGGAAAGCCGGATGGCATTGTCGGCCGGGCAAAAGGGCGTCGCCAGGGGAATGGCCGCCGGTGCTGCGGCATCCATTGTGCTGTGGGTCGGCGCCATAACCCTGCTGCCGGCGCCCGCCATCGCCGACACGGTTGCGGCACGCCTTGCCTTCGCCCTGCCCTGGCAGCTCGTGCCGCTGCTCACCATGCTGTTCGGTATCGCCTGGCTGGCGCGCTACCGCTTCTTCCATGCAAACGCCATCGACGGCGACAATCCGCCCGCCGACGCGGCGCTGATGGCTGGCCGCGCCTTTCTGGAAAACACGGTCGAGCAGGTGCTGCTCACCTTCATCACCCAGATGGTCCTCGCCGTCGTTCTGCCGCTCGGCTGGCTGCAGGTGCTTCCGGCGCTGGCCATATGGTTCGGCATCTGCCGTGTGCTGTTCAGGCTCGGCTATCGCGGCGGCGCGGCGGCGCGCGCCTTCGGCTTCGCCGGCACGTTCTACCCGACAGTCATCGGCATCGCGGTGGCGATCTGGTTCGCATTATTCGGCTGAAACTGAAAACACGACGGAGACACATCATGGCTACAGCATTGATCGTCGGCGCGGGAAGCGGCCTTTCGGCCTCGCTTGCGCGAAAACTGGCAGAACGCGGTTACACGATCGTGCTCGCTGCGCGCGACATCGGCAAGCTCGATGCGCTGACAGGAGAAACCGGAGTGCTGGCGATCGCCTGCGACGCCGCGAAACGCGAGGATGTCGAGGCACTGTTTTCCCAGATCGACGCCATGGAAGGCGATCTCGACGTCGCGATCTACAATCCCTCCTCGCGCGTGCGCGGCCCTTTTGTCGACGTCGATCCCGACGAGGTGCACAAGGCGCTGCAGATCACGGCCTTCGGCGCATTCCTGGTGGCCCAGCAGGCGGCAAGGCGCATGCTGCCGCGAAATCGCGGCACGATCCTGCTCACCGGCGCCTCGGCCGGCGTCAAGGGCTATCCGCAATCGGCATCCTTCGCCATGGGCAAGTTCGCGTTGCGCGGTCTGGCGCAATCCATGGCACGCGAACTGCACCCGCAGGGCGTCCATGTCGGCCACATCGTCATCGACGGTGCGATAAGAAATCCCGGCCGCACCGAGCCGCCGGACCGGCCCGATTCCATGCTCTCGCCCGACGCGATCGCCGAGACCTACATGCAACTGATCGAACAGGACCGTAGCGCCTGGGCCTGGGAGATCGAATTGCGGCCCTGGGTGGAGCGGTTCTGACGTGGGTCAGGCTCAGCGCAGCGACGAATGGTCGATGCGGTATAGCCGGAAAGCCGGATCTGCTTCACTCCGCCCGTCAACGGCGATGAGGCCCGGCCAGCCCCTCCCCCGCACCAATGCGTCGAACAACGGTGCATCGGCAAGATCGATGGCCGTTTCCGGTCGTTCGCACACCGCGACATAGTCGAACGGCGCAAGCGCCTGACGCCTTGCCTCACCGTCTTGCGCTGTGAAGGCAAGCGCCATGCGGTAAATGCCCGGCGCGGTGCGATGGAAGGGCAAGGCCGCGATGCTATGCCCCGTTTGGCGGTCCAGTATGGCGAAAGACAGACCCATCGGCGCCATGATCCTTGCCGGTGCGGTCTCGTCGAGCACCGAGAAATCCGCGCCCTTGCACTCGTCGCCATCCATCAGGTCGAGCGCATTCGCGTGCACTTCCACCGGCGGCAGCGCCAGATAGGCGCCGGCCACGCCGAGGACGGGCGCCAATACGGCGGCGATCATGATGATGCGGTGCCGCTCGACCCGCTGCGCCATGCCGGCCATCAGGTCCGGCACGAACAGCGCCGCGAAGACGGCCGGAAACATCAGGAAGCGAAGCTGCATCATCGCCAGGCCGAATCCTGCCAGTCCCAGCAGACAGGCGATCACGACACCGCTTCGGCGGTCGCGCAAGGCTTCGAGCGCGCGAGGCAGCGAGGCGATCAGCACCATTGCGATCAGCACGCAGGCGATGGCGATGTCGTTCTGGCGGTGTCCGACATAGGACAGGATGCTCATCTCCTGCGGAACGCGCGCCAGCCAGACCGCCCGCGACAGCGGATCGATTATCGCATAGGGTCCCGCCATGCAGGCGGGAAACGCCATTGCCAGGCCGCCGGCCACCGCAAGGAACGGTATGCCGACAATGCCGAGCCGCATCAGGGACGCCGTGGCGCCGCGGCCGGGAACCAGCATCCGCCACAGCCATGGCGCGCCCGCCAGCACGGCTCCGGTCAGGCCAACACCCCATAGCCAGGGCGCCGAAAAACTGTCGCAGGCCACTGCCGCCATGCCCTGCGGTCCGACCAGCGCCAACGCCGCAAAAGGTGCGCCGATAAGCAAGGCAAGTCCTGTCCATTGCAGCCTTTCACCACTTGCCTCGTCGCCAAGGGATGCAAACAGGCCGAATGCGCCCAGACCAAGCGTGATAAACGGCAGGCCTTCCAGGCCGATCGCGATGGCAAGCACCACGGCGATACCCGCGATCAATCCGCCCGCTCGGCGGTTCGCCATGCACCAGCCCGACGCCATGGCCGTCACCGCGATGAGTTGGAAATTGTGATGATCGATGCGCCCGAAGGTGAACTCCTTGATGGCAAACGCCATCACCGCCGATGCAACGAACAATTGCAGCACACGCAGGGACCTGCCCGAAATCGCGCGCATGATCTGGACGGCCGGAACCGCCAGCGCCAGAAACAGCAATGGCGGAACGGCGATCTGCGCGAACTGCAGCGCGTCGTCGGTTCCGACCAGGGGTTCGAGCCCCCTTGCAAGAAGGAAATAGGGCAGATCGACCAGCCGCGACCATGGTGAGATATAGGCTTCCGGCATGGCGATCGCGTCGATCGTGCGGTCGAACCATTTTCCGTTCTTGAGCAATTCACGGATCTGCTCGGCTCGCAGGCGGTCATCGTAATCGACATAAAACAGCGACGAGACCGCCAGATAGCCCGCGATCTGAACGAACCCGGCCAGCCAGAACCAGACTACCTGCGCGACAAATCCGGACTTCTCCGGGACCGTTCCGGTCTCAAGCCCGACTTGCCTGGCGATTGCGCTCATGCACCTGATCCCGTGTCCTGTTCCCGGCTGCGTGCTCGTCTTTCAACCTATAGTGGAGGTGGTCAAAGATTCCGTTAAAGCTGACTGCACGCACCCGCTGGACAGCAACCACCGAAACTGCTTGATGAAGCAAAGCCGTGGTTGGAAAAGCGGAGGAGGCATGAACGGCAAGGTCATCATTGTGCTGGGCCTGCTGCTCATCGTTCTGGGTGGTGTCGGGCTGTACTACGCCTATGAAAGCACCGCTCCGTCAGGTGCCGCGCTGTCATGGGCCGCGATCATCGGCGGCGCACTGGTTTTGCTTGGCGGCATCGCCCGTTTCATGTCGCAGTTCATGTCGCCCCAGCACGCCATCGAATCGGATTACGGCCAGACCGAGATCCGCCTGCTGATCGAGGCGATGGGCATGATGGCTGCCGCCGATGGCAGAATTGCCGATCAGGAAATCGAGACGATCGCGCACATCTACGAGCGAATGCTCGGCTCCAGGATTCCGCTTCGCGACGTCGGCGCGATCCTCGACAATCTTGGTACGAATTTCGACATCACACCGCGCCTCGCCGCCGAACGCGGAAAACTCAGCCCGCAACTGCGCCGGCTGATCTTCAATTGCTGCTATCTGGTGATGGTAAGCGACCTCGTCGAGGAAAGCCGCGAGAAGGACGCGATGCGCCGCATCGGCAATGCGCTGGGCTTCGACAACGAGCAGATTGCCGATATGATCGCCGCTGCCGGGGTGTAGCGCTGGCAGGATCGGCAAGTCGGAGGGCCGCACCAGGGAGGTTGTGCGATGGCGGGAGGATCACCGGACTGGCGCGCCGGCGAGCTGGACAGCCCAACCGGGGCGACGCTGCGTCTGTATTCGATGAAGCCCGAAGGCGAGCCGAAAGCGATCATCCAGATCAATCACGGCATGGCCGAACATGCCGCCCGCTACGAACGCTTTGCCCGTTTCCTGGCGGGACACGGCTGTGCGACCTTTGCCCACGACCATCGCGGTCACGGCGCCACCACCGCGCCCGACGCGCCACTTGGCGTTTTCGCCGTCCCGGAGGGCAAAGGTAGCGGCTGGTCGAAGGTCATCGCCGATGTCGGCGCCGTCAACCGCCATGTTCACGGGCTTTATCCGGAAATTCCGATCATCTGTTTCGGCCATTCCATGGGCGGCATCATCGCCTTCGACTACTGCCTGACCCATCCTGAAAGCATCGCCGGCGCTGCCATCTGGAACACCAGCCTCGACACGCCGGCCCTGCTCGGCGTGCTCGCCGGCATCCTGAAAGTCGAGCGATTCTTCAAGGGCTCCGACACGCCGAGCGCCATGGCTGTCGCGCTGACCTTCTCCGCCTGGAACAAGCACTTCAAACCCAATCGCACCGAATTCGACTGGCTGTCACGCGACGAGGCCGAGGTCGACAAATATGTTGCCGACCCGCTCTGCGGCTTTCCCGTTGCCATCGGCACATGGCTGTCGGTTCTGGAAGGCATCTATTTCGGCGCCGATGACCGCAATCTTGTGAAACTGCCCAGGACCCTGCCGTTTCACCTGTCGGCCGGCGGCGACGATCCGGTGAGCGAACGCGGCAAGGCGATCGAGCATCTGGGCGAAAGGCTCGGCAAGGCCGGGTTGTCCGATGTGACCGTGATTGTCCGCCCGTCGACCCGTCACGAGGCACTAAACGAGATCAACCGCGAAGAAATCATGGAGGAATTCGGCGCCTGGCTCGCCGCCCGTTTCTCCTGATGGTGGATATCATCCACGATTTCCACAATCGGTGGATAACTTCTTCTGGACTGTCACTGAATTGCAAAGCAGCATGGGGTTGTGAGGTTCGCATGGCCCCGGTTAGCCAGCCGATGGCAAGTGGACAAGCAACTCACACCGTGACGCAGTTTTTCAGGTCAGCCGGCAATGGGCCTGGGAGACACCGGATGCGGATGGCACACGGTAGAGTGGATGGCGCGTAGCAAACGCGACTGAAGCCCCGATGCGGCGATAAACGGCGGGTAAACCGTTTGATCGTAGCTGCGGATTCCGGAAATGACCCCAGCGGTCAGGTTTGGAATGTTGTGGTGATGGATCGGATGCATGGTCATCCGAACTTGCGGACCTGTGAAAGCGGGGATGTGGGTGAGGAAGAACGGCTAACCGGTTCATTCGGGAAGACGATGTCTTCGGTGTGGGTGGCGAAAGCTGTTTGGACCGTGGGGTATCGTGGACCGAAACGGGGAGGCGCTGACTCAGGTCAGCGTCTTTCTGTTTTTTTGGGGTTTCATTCCTGTTTTCATGTTCCACCGCTTCTTCGGGATCATGGCCCCGGTGACTCCGGCCTTGGCAACTCTGGTCTTGGTTATCCTGTTTCAAACACGTTGATCCGGTGGTTCTCACCGGACAATACCTGATCCCCCGGCCGTGACCTCGCCTCGCGGCGGGCAGGCTGCGTCACCCTGGTCGCGAATGGAAAATACCGTGAGATTGCACGGACATCTTGCATTACCCTTTTTATTTTCAATCGGTTACACAAATAGCCAATTTTCCGGCATTGATTTCGGACGTCGCTTTCAGGACAAAAAACGAGTCGAATAAACTTTTAACGAACTTTGAAATTCGAAAGCAAATCTTCAGCGCTAGACATCGCTCCTAGATAGGTCCCGGAATCGTCCGGGCCTTTTTTGGGATGACTTCGATGTCGTTCAAGAGATTCCGGAAATTCCTCCGCAATGAAGCGGGCAACTATGCCATCATGTTCGGTCTGACCGTCTTTCCGATCCTTGGCGGGGTCGCCCTGGCGGTCGACTATACCAACATCCAGCGCTACCGCGGTGCCGTTCAGGATTCGCTCGATGCCGCAGCGCTTGCCACCGCCAAGGAATATTCCAGCGGCGTAACCGGTACCGCGCTTGAAGACTATGCCAAGGATTTCTTCGACTCCAACCTGCCCAATTTCATCCCTGCCGGCAACGTCGACCTGGGCGTTTCTCTCGTCGACTCGCAAATCGTCGACACCAATGGCGATCCCGCCATCATCAAGACAGTGAAGCTGGACGCTTCCCTGGAATATGATTCCTTCGTTGCCCAGGTGCTGGGCTACGACAAATTCGATCTCGGTATCTCCTCCCAGGTGGCGCTCGGCAACATCACGGTCGAAGTCGCGATGGTCATGGACAATTCCGGTTCGATGTCTCAGAACGGCAAGATCACCAGTGAGCGGGACACGGCCAAGCAACTGGTCGACACCATCTTCGCTGCCGGCGCCAATTCCAACAAGCCCAATCCGGTCAGCTTCTCGCTGATACCCTTCTCCGCCATGGTCAATGTCGACCCCGGCAATGCCGGCGAGGAATGGATGGACACCAATGGCTGGTCGCCCATTCACAACGAGAACCTGAACTGGAAGACCTACATCACCTCCAATCCGACGCAGTTCAATGGCGCGGGTTTTCAGGAGCAGGTCAGCAATGTCTGGAAATGGCGCTCGCGTTTCTCGCTCTACAGCCTGATGGGGATCAACTGGACAGGTTGTGTCGAGGAACGGCCCTGGCCCTACAATACGACGGACGACTCGGTGACCACCGGCATCGGATCGGTCGACGCCGCCAAGGTCACGCAGGATTCCTCCTCCAGCGATCTCGCCAAGCTCTATGTCCCGATCTTTGCGCCGGACGAACCGGATTCCACCTATGTCTACAAGTCGGGATCGGGTACCTACACATCCAAAGACTGGTACAACTACAACAACAACTACGCCTATGACTGGAGACGCCCGAGACCCACCAATCCCAGCAAGTTACAGCAACTCTACTACAACACCGATTATACCGCCTACAATAACGGCAGCAATTTCAACTACTCAAGCGGCGTGATCCAGTCGCATCAGAATGCACGGCAGGATTGGATCTGGCGCTATCAGGCCGACACTTTCGGCTATTCGGAGTCCGGCTACTCTTCCGGTCCCAATCTGGGCTGCACGACCACGCCCGTGACGCCGCTGACGACGAGCAAGACGACGATCAAGAGCTCGATCGACGCCATGGGCGCCAACGGCAACACCAACATCCAGGCCGGTGTCGCCTGGGGCTGGCGCACGCTCTCGCCAAAAATTCCCTTCACCGGCGGCCGCGATCCCTCCGACACGACCAACCGCAAATACATGATCGTGCTGACGGATGGTAACAACACCTACAACCCCTCCTCGACGCCCAACGAAACTACCTATGGCGCCTGGGGATACGGCAAGCAGGGGCGCATCGAAAACGGGCTGTCCTCGTCCGATCTGGCCGGCACG
>JAJDOK010000064.1 GCA_022340185.1 Salaquimonas sp.
TGCGAGCACAATTCGACAAAATGCGCACCTTTCAGTGCGCTTTCGGAAAACAATACGCCATTATTGGCGATGATGCCGACCGGCAGACCCATGACATGGGCGAAGCCGCAGATGAGCGTCGTGCCGTAGCGCGCCTTGAACGCGTCGAAGCGCGAGCCGTCGACGACACGCGCGATCACCTCGCGGATGTCGTAGGCGGTCTTGAGATCCCCCGGCACGACGCCGAGGATTTCTTCCGGGTCGTAGGCCGGTTCTTCCGGCGTCGCCGTCTCGACGGTGGCTGGTTTCGCCCGGTTGAGATTGGAAACCGCGCGCCGCGCCAGCGCCAGCGCATGCGCATCATCGTCGGCCAGATGATCGGCCACGCCCGAAAGCCGCGTATGGACGTCGCCGCCGCCAAGTTCCTCTGCACTCACCACCTCGCCGGTCGCGGCCTTCACCAGCGGCGGACCGGCCAGGAAGATCGTGCCCTGGTTCTTGACGATGATCGTCTCGTCGCTCATCGCCGGAACGTAGGCTCCGCCCGCCGTGCACGAACCCATGACGACGGCGATCTGCGCGATACCGCGCGCGCTCATGTTCGCCTGGTTGTAAAAGATGCGGCCGAAATGCTCACGGTCGGGAAACACCTCGTCCTGCTGCGGCAGGTTCGCACCACCCGAATCGACCAGATAGACGCAGGGCAATTCGTTCTGCGCCGCGATCTCCTGCGCGCGCAGATGCTTCTTCACCGTCATCGGATAATAGGTGCCGCCCTTCACCGTGGCGTCGTTGACGACCACCATGACCTCGCGGCCTTCGACCCGGCCGATGCCGGCGACCATGCCGGCTGAGGGTGCGTCACCATCATACATGCCGTGCGCGGCCGTTGCGCCGATCTCCAGGAACGGGGTGCCCGGATCGATCAGCCGGGCGACGCGCTCGCGAGGCAGCAATTTGCCTCGACTTATGTGCCGTTGCCGCGCGTTTTCGCCGCCGCCAGCCGCGGCGCGCGCCACCGCTTCCTCGACGATTTTCAGCGCCGCCATGTTGGCTTCGCGGTTCTTCGCGAAACCTTCCGAGCGCGGCGATATTGAGGAGATGAGGCGGGTCATGGATCAAACCTTGACGATATCACTATTTGATATTAGATTGTAGGCGTTCAGAAAATGCGACGCACTTAAATAGCGTTCGGAGCACAGGGGAGCAAAGAACGAAAGAAGGGGCATTTTCATGAACGCTAAATACGAGAAGACTCTCGAACGCATTTTCACCAATCCTGCTCCCGCCGATATCAAATGGCGTGATATCGAAACGATGCTGGTATCGCTGGGCGCAGGAATAAAAGAAGGAAGGGGCTCGCGGATTACGGTACGCCTGAATGGCAGACGCGCGGTTTTCCATCGCCCCCACCCCAAGCCGGACACTGACAAGGGCGCCGTCAAGACGCTTCGGCAATTTCTGATCGATGCTGGTATCAAGCCATGAAGTCTTACAAGAGTTACACACCTTCCATCTGGTATGAACGCGATGACCGGCTGTTCCACGGCGTGGTTGCCGGCATTCGCGATACCGTTCATTTTGCCGGAGAAGGTGTGGAAGAACTCGAACAGGCATTCAAGGACAGTGTCGATGAATACCTCGCAATGTGCGCGGAGGATGGTACCGAACCTGACAAACCCTATTCCGGCAAGATTGCGCTCAGGCTTGCGCCGGAAATCCATGAAATGGTGAGCGAGGCGGCCGTGTCCGAGGCCAAATCGGTCAATCAATGGATTGCCGATACGCTGAAGGAAGCCGCCGAAAGGCAGATCGAATCCGGCTCGACCAAGATCAGGATTCGCTGAAGCCGGCATTTACCCCGTCACCTTCATCAATTCCCGCCCGACCAGCATCCGGCGGATTTCCGACGTGCCGGCGCCGATCTCCATCAGCTTGGCGTCGCGCATGATGCGCGAGACGGGCGAATCGTTGAGATAGCCGGCCCCGCCCATCGCCTGCACCGCCTGCGTCGCCTGCACCATCGCCTGTTCGGAAGCGTACAGCACGCATGCGGCGGCATCCTGACGGGTCACCTCGCTGCGGTCGCAGGCGGCCGCCACCGCATAGACATAGGCGCGCGCCGAATTCATCGACGCGTACATGTCGGCGATCTTGCCCTGCATGAGCTGGAAGTCGCCGATCGGCTGGCCGAACTGCTTGCGCTCATGCATGTACGGCATCACGTGGTCGAGGCATGCATGCATGATGCCGACGCCGATGCCCGAAAGCACGACGCGCTCGTAATCGAGGCCGCTCATCAGCACGTTTACGCCCTTGCCCTCTTCGCCCAGCACGTTGTCGAACGGCACTTCGCAATCTTCGAAGATCAATTCGCCGGTGTTGGAACCGCGCATGCCCAATTTGTCGAAATGCGGCGAGGTCGAAAAACCCTTCATGGTCTTTTCGATGATAAAGGCGGTCATGCCGCGCGGGCCTGCATCCGGATCGGTCTTGGCGTAGACGACCAGCGTGTCGGCGTCCGGGCCGTTGGTGATCCAGTATTTGGTACCGTTGAGGCGGTAATGGTCGTTTCGTTTTTCGGCGCGCAATTTCATCGAAACGACATCGGAGCCGGCACCTGCTTCCGACATGGCGAGCGCGCCGACATGTTCGCCCGAGACGAGGCCCGGAAGGTACTTCGCCTTCTGTTCGTCATTGCCGTTGAGCTTGATCTGGTTGACGCAAAGATTGGAATGCGCGCCATAGGACAGCGAGATCGATGCCGAGGCCCGGGCGACTTCTTCCACCGCCACCGTGTGGGCGAGATAGCCCAGACCGATGCCGCCATAGGCTTCCGGCACGGTGATGCCGAGCATGCCGAGCTCGCCCATCTCCTTCCACAGTTCGGCCGGAAAACAGTTGGACCTGTCAATCTCGGCGGCCATCGGCGCGACACGCTCCTGCGCCCAGCGGTGCACCGTATCGCGCAGCGCCTCGATGTCGTCGCCGAGTGCGAAATTCATGCTTGCCTTGAACATGCCTCTTCCCTCTTCTGCCCTTGTAGCGCCCGTTTGCCGGCGCCGACACTGCCGAGCGCCATCGCTACATAGATTTCCTCCACTTCGCCAATCGACAGCCGGCCCGACGAGCGGTACCAGGTGGTCACCCCGGTCAGCATGGCGATGATCGCCATCGCGGCAACCGGAACATCGGTGATCTCGAACTCACCCGATCTCCTTCCCGCCGCCAGTATATCGCGAAGGCAGGCCTCGTAACGCTGGCGCAGCGCCTCGACCTCGCGAAAATTTTCCGGTTCCAGATTGCGCAGCTCCATGTAGGAAACGAACACGTCGTCGGCGCGGCTGGCGTGATAGCGGATGTGGAAGCGGATAAAGGCTTCAAGCGCTGCTATGGGCGTCACACTGTCGGGCGCTGCCTCGTGCCAGGCTTCGATCAGTTCTTCCATGTGACCAACCATCAGGTCGCGCAGGATATCCTGCTTGGTCACGAAATGATTGTAGAGTGCGCCGGCCTGCAGGCCGATCTCCGCCGCGATCTGGCGCATCGAGACGGCGGCGTAGCCCTGGCGCGCGAAGGCTGAAAGTGCGGCCTGCCGGATTTCCCGGGCCGTCTCCTCACCTTTCGATCCCGTTTTCCGCGCCATATGGTCAACAAAATTAATGAACGTTCATTTATTTATATTGTACTCGATCGGTATCGGCAAGTCGGTTTTCCGGCGAAAAGCAGCCTGTCTGTGATGGATACCGGAAAGTCCCGCGTGATAATCCGGCCCATTGTCTAGATCAGGGCATTCGATCAGTTGATTTGCTACGATAATTCGCGCAATTACCTTGCGTCAGGAAACGAGGGTTTGTGAGACTCACCGGCATGGAATTGTGCACGGCATGGAGGAGCGGTTTGGAAATGCGGAAATCGGTAACAGCGTTCTTTATCCTGGTGGCAACCTTGTTCGCCTTGTCGCCTGCACATGCTGCCAATGTCGCCAAATATGTAGCCGCGCAGGCAATCAACTGGCACGGTACTGTCATCGATGTCGCAACGGTCATGCCCTTCTACAAGCGCCGTTTCGGCAATGGCATCTGGACAACGAATAACGGTCTGTCAAAGCGCGGCCAGGAATTGATCGGCGTGCTTTCGAACGCCGGTTCCGACGGGCTCGAGCCGCGCGAATATCTGGGAGGGTTGCCCGGCGATGTGAACGCCATGCGCGGCGACGATCTCGTTGCCGCCGAACTTTATCTGTCCGGCGCCGCCATCCGCTTTTCTCGCGATCTATTTGCCGGCCGCACCACGCCTTCCATTTCCGAGCCCGACATCGTCATCGCGAGAAAGAAGCTCGACTATGTCGCGCTGCTCGGATCGTTCGACAAGAACGGGGTTGGAAAGGTCGTTGCACGCCTTCGGCCGGCACATATTCAATATGTTCGCCTGAGCAAGCTGCTTGCCGGCACGAAGGATGCCGGATTGCGGCAGAAGATCATAATCAACATGGAACGCTGGCGCTGGCTGCCGCGCAATCTGGGCGCACGCCATGTCCTCGTCAACGCTGCCGCCTATCTGATGTACACCTATGACAACGGCAAGATCATCGACCGGCGCAAGGTGATTGTCGGGCAGCAATATCACCGCACGCCGATGTTCTCGAGCAACATCACCTATGCCGAATTCAATCCGACATGGACGGTCTCGCGCAACATCGCCGGTAACGAGATCCTGCCGAAGCTGCGCAAGAATCCGAACTATCTTTCCAGGATCGGCTACGAGGTTCACACAAGCTGGGAGAACGATGCGCCGGTGATGAATCCCGCTTCCATCGACTGGAATTCGGTCAACGCCAAGAAATTTCCCTACCGTATCGTCCAGCCGGCGGGACCGAACAATGTTCTCGGCCGGGTGAAATTCCTCTTCCCCAACAAGTTCAACGTCTACCTGCACGACACCTCGTCGCGCCAATTGTTCGACAAGTCCAGCCGGGCGCTGTCGCATGGCTGCATCCGGGTCGACAAACCGCTCGAATTCGCCGACCTGCTGTTTGGCTTCGACCACTCGCTGTCGCCGGCGCAAATTCGTCAGATCGCGGATTCGGGAAAGACTACGCAGGCGAAGTTCCGCACGCCCATTCCCGTCCATCTCGGTTATTTTACGCTTTGGGTGGAAGATGACGGCAAGGTCTCCAACTACAAGGACATTTACGGCCGCGACAAGCTGATCGCCGGCATACTGTTCGGTGGTGCTTAGTCAGCCCGCCGTCATGGCGATTTCGCTTTCGGTGATCATGGGCTAAGAGGTGGACGAAACCACCTCTTGGCAGGACATGTGAGCTTGACCGACAGAATTGAAATTGCGAGGCCGGACGACTGGCACCTGCATCTGCGCGATGGAGCGATGATGGAGGGCGTGCTGCCCGCGACGGCGGCCCATTTCGCCCGTGCCATCATCATGCCCAATCTGGTGCCTCCGGTGGTCACCAGAGCCGATGCGATAGCCTACCGCACCCGCATCAACGGCTTCTTGCCGCGAGGCGCGGATTTCACGCCGCTGATGACGCTTTACCTGACGGAGGCGACCGACCCCGACGACGTAGCCGCGGCGTACCAGGAGGACATCGCCGCCGCCGTCAAGCTCTACCCGGCAGGCGCGACGACCAATTCCGAAAGCGGCGTGCGCGATATCGCAAAAGTCTATCCCGTGCTGGAAAAGATGGCCGAAATCGGCATGCCGCTCTGCGTCCATGGCGAAGTGACCGATTCGCATGTCGACATTTTCGACCGCGAGGCCATGTTCATCGAATGGGTTCTCGATCCATTGCGCCGGCACATTCCGGAGCTGAAGATCGTCATGGAGCATGTGACGACGAAGGACGGCGTCGATTATGTGAAGGGCTCGGACGGGAACCTCGCCGGTTCGCTCACCACCCATCACCTGATCATCAACCGCAACGCCATTCTCGTCGGCGGCATCCGCCCGCACTATTACTGCCTGCCGGTGGCGAAACGCGAGACCCACCGTCTTGCCCTGCGCGCGGCGGCGGTCTCTGGCGACGCCCGCTTTTTCCTCGGCACCGATTCCGCTCCCCATGCCGACCCGCTCAAGGAGTGCGCCTGCGGCTGCGCCGGCATCTTCACCGCACCGAATACGCTGTCCTGTCTCGCCCATGTCTTTGAGCAGGAAGGCGCGCTGGAGAAACTGGAAGCCTTCACCTCGCTCAACGGCCCGGCCTTTTACGGCCTGCCGGCCAACGACGCGAAGATCGCTCTGGTCAAGCGTGAAACGCCAGTGGAATATCCCGCGAAGATCGACACCGGCGCCGGCCCGGTCACCGTTTTCGATCCGATGTTCCCGCTTTACTGGGAGGTGGAGACGTGAGCCGAACCGTCTATGTCAACGGCCAGTACCTGCCCGAGGAGGAGGCGAAGATATCCGTCTTCGACCGAGGGTTTCTGTTCGCCGATGCCGTCTACGAGGTGACCTCCGTCATCGGCGGCCAACTGGTCGACAGCGAAGCGCACATGGAACGCCTTGCCCGTTCGCTGAACGAACTGCGCATGGACATGCCTCTTGGCGCCAGTGAAATCGAGGCGATTGAGCGCGAACTGGTCGAGCGCAACGCCCTGGACGAAGGCGGGGTCTATATCCAGGCGGGACGCGGCGCCGCCGAC
>JAJDOK010000046.1 GCA_022340185.1 Salaquimonas sp.
CTGATCGAGGCATTTGGTCATGTGGTAGATCGAGCCGGGATTGGCTGGATAGAGAATGTCCTGCGACACCGTCCCGCCTTCCATCGTCTCGATGCCGACCGGCAGATAGCCTTCGGGAATGGCCGCGCCGATGGTCGAATAGCCATAGACGCCCATGGTGCCGAGATGGACAAGGTGGGCATCGATCCCGGTCTCGACCAGGGCGTTGAGCAGGTTGTGCGTGGCGTTGACGTTGTTGTTGACCGTGTAATTCTTGTGGCGGTCGGACTTCATCGAATAGGGCGCGGCGCGCTGTTCGGCCAGGTGGACGATGGCGTCGGGTCTGTGCTCGACCAGCCATTGCTTGAAGACCTCGTAATCCTTTGCGAGATCGATCAGGTGGAAGTGGATGCGGCGTCCGGTTTCGCCGTGCCAGACGCGTGTGCGCTCCTGGATGGAATCCATCGGGGTCAGCGACTGGACGCCCAGCTCGGTGTCGATCCAGCGGCGCGACAGGTTGTCGAGGATGTGGATGTCGTGACCGGCCTCAGAAAGATGCAGCGAGGTCGGCCAGCCGACGAAGCCGTCGCCGCCCAGAATGGCAATCTTCATGGTTCAGGACCTTTCGCCAATGCCACAGGAGCGATTCGAAACTCTGATAGCCTCCATTTGTGACAATAATGACATGGCTTGGCGAACGGGGCACCCATCCTGTAGGCAAACCGGCTGACTTTTTTCGCCACTCCTGCTAGGGCGAAGGCCATGAAGGAACAATATCCTGCCGAACATTCACGTGAAGTGACGCAACTGGCCAACCGGCTCATCGAGAACGGGCACGAGATGGAGGTGCGCGTCTATTACGAGGACACGGATTTTTCCGGCGTCGTCTATCACTCCAATTATCTGAAATACATGGAGCGCTCGCGCACCGAGTGGCTGCGGCACCTGAAGATCTTCCACACGGATCTGGAAAAGGATGACAGCGCCTTCGCCATCCACCGCATGGCGCTGAAATACGGCCCGCCTGCGCGCATCGACGATCTGCTCACCGTGCGCACCGTTTTGCAGAAATTGACCGGCGCGCGCTCCTTTCTGCGCCAGGAAGTGCTGCGCACGGAAGCCGATGGCAGCGAGGTCATGCTGTGCGGCGCCGATGTGGAGGTCGCCTTCATCAACCATGGTGGCGGGGCGAAGCGCTTTCCCGACGATCTGCGCGAAAAGCTGACGGGTTCGCCGGACGGCATGTACCCGCTGGGTGGCGAGACCTAACCCTTCCTTAACCCTAACAATGGCCTAATGGAGCCAGCTGGCATGGCGCACGGTCATGCTTTGGCCAAACTTCTCCCGTTTTGACAGGCTGCGGGGGACGGCACGCAAGAATCGGGGTTTGCGCGACGACACATTTTGGCTCTGTCGCGCCAGTTCCGTGAAAGATTTCCCCAAAGGCATTGTTTAATAATTCCAGACGAGGTTCTCATCCATGACGGGCATGGAAATATTCGGCATCGCCCCGGCCTACGCGCAGGCGGTGGAAGTTACCGGACTTTCGAGCGCCGGCCAGAGCGTCACGTTGCTCGGCCTGTTCTGGCAGGCGAGCCCCGTGGTCAAGGCGGTGATGATCGGGCTGCTGCTTGCCTCGATCTGGAGCTGGGCGATCATCTTCGACAAGAGCTTCCTGTTCATGCGAACGCGGCGGCAGTTGAACCGCTTCGAGAAGGTGTTCTGGTCGGGCCAGAGCCTTGAAGAGCTCTATCGCTCCCTGGCCGAGCGCAGTCCGAACGGGATGGGCGCGCTGTTCGTGGCGGCAATGCGCGAATGGAAGAAGAGCTTCGAGCGCGGCGCCAATGCGCCGATCGGCCTGCACATGCGCATCGAGAAGGCGCTGGACGTGGCGCTGGCGCGGGAGACGGAACGTCTCGAATCCCGGCTGATGTTCCTGGCGACCGTCGGCTCCTCGGCCCCGTTCATCGGCCTGTTCGGCACGGTGGTCGGCATCATGACGTCCTTCCAGGCGATCGCCGGATCGAAATCGACCAATCTCGCCGTCGTTGCGCCCGGCATCGCCGAAGCGCTGCTCGCGACCGCGCTCGGCCTGCTCGCGGCCATTCCCGCCGTCGTCGCCTACAACAAGTTTTCCAACGATGTCACGAAGACCACGGCGCGGCTCGAAGGCTTCGCCGACGAGTTCTCGGCCATACTTTCGCGACAGATCGATGAGAAAACGCGGTCGCACGCGGCCGAATAGCTTTTTGGGCGGCGGAACAATCAGGACCTGACACATGGGCATGTCATCCATCAGCCAGGGCGGGGCAGGCGGCCGCAGAAGGCGGGCCAGGCGCTACCAGCCGATGAGTGAGATCAACGTCACGCCCTTTGTCGACGTCATGCTGGTGCTGTTGATCATCTTTATGGTCGCCGCACCCCTGCTTACCGTCGGCGTGCCGATCGACCTGCCGGAAACACAGGCCAAGGCGCTCAATTCCGAAACCCAGCCGATCACCATCTCGGTCAATTCGGCAGGGCAGGTCTATTTGCAGGAAACAGAGATTCCCGTCGACGAGATCGTCGCGAAACTCGAGGCGATCGCCCGCAACGGCTATGACGAGCGTATCTATGTGCGCGGCGACCGGGACGCCGATTACGGCACGGTGATGCGCATCATGGCGCGCATCTCGGCGGCCGGCTACCGGCGGATCGGTTTGGTGACGCTGCAGGAGCAGACCCAGTGACGGCAGCACAAGCGACATCAGGGGTGGCCGGGCAAACCGCGGTTTGAGATGAAGGGATCGGTTACCCTTTCGAGCATGGCCCATATTGCGGTTCTCGCCTGGGGGCTGGTCTCCCTGTCGGGACCGAAGCCGCTCGCCGTTGCCGATGTCGAGGCGCTGCCGATCGATATCGTGCCGGTCGAGGATCTGTCGCGTTCGGTGCAGGGCGAGAAGAAGGCGGACCTCACCGAAAAGCCGGCGCCGACACCGACGACAAGGCCGCAAACCGTCCCCGATGCCCGTAATGTCGGGGATGCGAAAAACGACAAGTTTAGCGAGCGCAAGCCCAAATCCGACAACAGGACGCCAAACAATCAGCGTTCGGAAGCGGCACCGCCTTCGCCCGAACCGACCCCGGCGCCCGAAGTCGCGCCCGATCCGATCAAGGAGCTGGTGAACAAGAACGAGCCGACGCCGACGACGGAACTGTCTTCGCTGAACGAGCCGCCGGTGCCGGTTACCGAGGAGCCCAAACCCGCGCCGAAGCCGGAGGAGGCCGTAAGCCAGGAAAAATTCGCCGAACTGCCGAAGACGGCCCCGGTGCCCGATGCCCGGCCGAAGGCGCGCACCGCCGAGACGCGCGAACGCAAGCAACCCGACGACAAGCCGAAGGCGCGTCAGACCGCTTCCAGCAATGAATCGAAATCGACCGAGGACAGGATCGCCAATCTCCTGCTCAACAAGGAAGAAGCCGCCGCCAGCGGCGCGAAGCGCTCGGCCGACCAGGCCTCGCTTGGTACGAGACAGTCGAGCAACGCAGCCAGGCTGAGCCAGAGCGAGATGGATGCGCTGCGTGGCCAGATCCAGGCATGCTGGAATCCACCGGCGGCCATCGGGGCGGAGGAACTGAAAGTGTCGGTGCGCTTCAAGCTGGATCGCGACGGCCTGGTCGACGGGCCTGTGACGATCATGGACAGTTCCGGAAATCAGGCTGCCGACGACAGCGCACGCCGTGCGGTTTTGCGTTGCGGCCAGCAGGGTTACAAGCTGCCGGCCGATAAATACGAAGCCTGGCGCGACGTTGTGGTCAATTTCGATCCGAGCGAGTTGTTCTGACGGGCTGGTTGTACTGACGCGCAGGGCTGGTAATAAGACGAGAGAGAAGAGTTTGCCGAACATGCTGATTGCCTCAATACCGAGCCTGCGCCTGTCGGGCCTCGTTTCATTGCGCGGGTTTGCCGCTGCCCTGCTTGTCGCCTGCTTTTTCGCCGGGCCGGCGCGTGCGCTGGTCGAGATCGACATCACCAAGGGCAATGTCGAACCGCTGCCGATCGCGATCGCCGAATTCGACGGCGAGGACGTGGCGCGTGATATCGCTTCCGTGGTCGAGGACGATCTGCGCAATTCCGGCCTGTTCCGGCCGATCGAGAAAACCGCCTTCATCGACAAGAACGCCAGTATCGACGGCATTCCCCGCTTCGAGGACTGGCGCCTCATCAATGCCCAGGCGCTGGTTTCCGGCAGGGTTACCCAGGCGCCGGACGGCAGGCTGAAAGCCGAATTCAGGCTGTGGGACGTCTTTGCAGGCGAACAGATGATCGGTCAGCAATTCTTCACCAATCCGCAGAACTGGCGCCGCGTAGCCCACATCATCGCCGACGCGATCTACAAGCGGCTGACCGGCGAGAGCGGCTATTTCGACACGCGCATCGTCTTTGTCGACGAGACCGGGCCGAAAACGCAACGGGTGAAGCGCCTCGCCATCATGGATCAGGATGGCGCCAATGTGCGCATCCTGACCAGCGGCAAGGAACTGGTGCTCACCCCGCGCTTTTCACCATCGCGCCAGGAAATCACCTACATGTCGTTTGCCGGTGGTAATCCGCGGGTCTATTTGCTGCAGATCGAAACCGGCCAGCGCGAACTGGTTACCAATTTCCCCAACATGACCTTTTCGCCGCGATTCTCGCCGGATGGCCAGAAGATCATCATGAGCCTGCAGCAGGGCGGCAATTCCAACATCTACACCATGGATCTGCGATCGCGCACCATGACGCGGCTGACCAACACCGCGGCGATCGACACCGCGCCGTCTTATTCGCCCGATGGTTCGAAGATTGTCTTCGAATCGGATCGCGGCGGGCGTCAGCAGCTCTATGTCATGAATGCCGACGGTTCGGACCAGAAGCGCATTTCCTTCGGAAATGGCAGCTATGCCACGCCGGTGTGGTCGCCGCGCGGCGATGTTATCGCGTTCACCAAGCGCTCAGGCGGCAAATTCGCCATCGGGGTCATCAAGCCGGACGGTTCGGGAGAACGTATCCTGACCGAGGGCTATCATAATGAGGGACCGACATGGTCGCCGAACGGGCGCGTGCTGATGTTCTTCCGCGACACGCCGGGAGAAAATGGCGGGCCGTCGCTCTATTCGATCGACCTGACCGGCTACAACGAACGGCGCATTCCCACACCGTCCTTTGCCTCCGATCCCGCCTGGTCGCCATTGCTGGATTAGTTCAGGGGCTGGATCGAGTTGGGCACTGGACTGAGTTGGGGCTGGACTGAGACGGATCGATGCCGGGTACGCGCCGCTTTTTGAACAAATTGGCGTGATGAAAGGCGCTGGCCGGTAGGGGACAAGGCGCGGGCAGGGCAATTCCAGCGCAGGTCAACCGATTGTTAACCCAGTTTCTTGAGGCGTGGTTAACCGGCTTATGGTTATCGATGCGTTTAGAAAACCCATAAAGGAGTAGGGGATTATGCCCCTGGCGCATTCAATTCTGAAATCACCTGCGATTCTCGCACTTGTACTCGGCCTGGCCTTGGCCGGTTGCGCGAAGCAGACCCTGCCGGACAATGCCGGCGGTCTCGGTCTCACGGCGACGCCCGGTTCGCAGCAGGACTTCACCGTCAATGTCGGCGACCGGATTTTCTTCGAAACCGATTCCTCGGCGTTGACAGCGACGGCGCGCAACACGCTCGACAAGCAGGCGCAGTGGCTTTCGCGCTACGCCAAATACCCGATCACGATCGAGGGCCATGCCGACGAACGCGGCACGCGCGAATACAACCTTGCGCTCGGTGCGCGGCGTGCGGCGGCAACGCGCGACTATCTCGTGTCGCGCGGTGTGCAGTCAAATCGCATCCACACCATTTCCTATGGCAAGGAACGTCCGGTCGCCGTGTGCAACGACATTTCCTGCTGGTCGCAGAACCGCCGCGCCGTGACCGTGCTGACCGCACCGACGGGCTGAACGGACAGAACCCGGATACGAATCATCGAAAAGGGTGGCGGCAAGCCGCCCTTTTTGCTTTCGTGATTGCCGGACAGCGCATGGAAAACCACAGCGCAACGAGAAGGCGGCCGTGATGGCCAGCGCGATTATTGGCGGAAAAGGTTGATACAAGCGACGTCGACACGAGGGTTGTCGACGGCTTTGCAAGCCAGAGTTTCATGACGACGCTCGGCGCCGAAGTCGTTGAGGCCGGCAAGGGTAGTGTACGTGTGCGCTTTCGCCGCCAGGAGGGGCTGACCCAGCAGCACGGTTTCCTGCATGCCGGCGTTTCGACCGCGATCGCGGATTCGGCCTGCGGCTACTCGGCACTGTCGATGGCGCCGCGGGACGCGGATGTGCTGACCATCGAATTCAAGTCCAATTTCCTCAGGCCCGCTGCCGGTGATGTCTTCGAGGCGCGTGGCCGGGTGGTCAAACCGGGGACGCAGATCATGGTTTGTGAATGCGAGGTGTGGGAGACCGAGCCCAGACAACACCTCATCATGACGATGACAGCGACCATGTTCATCATGCATGCCAGGGATGACCGAGGGCCGGATCGCGCTCGACCTTGATGCGGTGCAAACAAAATTTGGCCGAACTCTTGTTGCTCATGGTCGGGACCATATTCTAGAAGTCGTTGCCGGACAGAAAGTGTCCCACCTTCAATGTTCAGGCGCCGCAAGACGCAGAAACGGGATTCCAGCCGTTCAAACGAGATAAATCAGCCCATGAAACCAGTCCATTTATTGCCTGTCCTGGCGCTATTCCCATTCATGGGCATGGCACAAGGTGCGGCGGCCGGACCGTTACCGGCGGCAAACGTACCGGTGGCGGTCGCGCAGGCCGCCAACACAACCGTCGAGGTACAGCAGCTCGAAGAGGAGGTGCGCCAGCTCAACGGCAAGATCGAGGATTTGAACTTCCAGCTTCTGCAGATGCAGGAACAAATGCGCAAGATGCAGGAAGACAACGAATTCCGCTTCCAGGAACTGGAAGGCAAGAGCGGCGCACTGGCCCACAGGAAAACCCAGGCGGCGCGCCGTGACGACAAGGCGGAGCAATCCCGCCTGGGAAAAACGGGACCGTCTGAGCACACAGCGGGCGCGCCGCGCTCGGACGGCGACCAGATCGCGCGCGTTCTTGAGGACAACAATACCGGAGGAACGAAATCCGGAGTCAAAACCATCGACGGCGTGGAAATCTATCAGGGACCGCAAGAACAGGAAGGCGGGCTGCAGCCGCAGACACTGGGCAAGCTCATCTTCGACGACAAGGGCAATATCGTCGACACCGAAATCGACAAGCCGATCGATCTCACCGCGCATGCGGGCGGTCGACAAAGCCAGGCAGGCCAGCAAGCAGCCCCCGGCGGCGGCAACGACATGGCTTCGCTGCAGCTTCCCGACAGTCCCGATGAGCTCTACGATCTGGGCTACAGCTATTTCCAGGCTGGCAAATACAAACTCGCCGAAGATGCGTTCGAGGAATTCTCCTCGCGCTACAGCGACAATCCCAAGATCGCCGAAGCACGCTTCTGGGTGGGCGAGAGCCTGCTGTCACGCGGCCTTTACGAGGATGCGGCAAAGGTATTCCTCGATGCACACAAGAAATATCCCGCGAGCCGGATGGGACCGCAGACCATGCTGAAGCTCGGCGTATCGCTGGCCGGCATGAACCAGCGCGAACTGGCATGCGCGACCTTTGCGGAGATCGCCAACCAGTATCCCGCCGCCTCGGGCGCCATTCGCGCCAAGATCGCCGCCGAGCAGAGGGCGGCAAGCTGCAAGGCCGGTTGATTTGGGCAAGTTGAAACCGGGCCTGTCGCCGCGCGAGATTTTTGGGGATTTCGATCCGCAGGGCATCGTCACGCTGGCCGTGTCGGGCGGCGGCGATTCGATCGCGCTGCTGTTGCTGGCGCATGGCTGGGCACAGGCGAACAATGTCACGCTGCACGCGGTTACCGTCGATCACGGCCTGCGCCCCGAAGCAGCCGCGGAGGCCGCCTTCGTCGCCAGCCTGTGCGAAGGGCTCGGTATCGACCACACAACGCTTGGCTGGGAGGGCATCAAGCCGTTTTCGGGTATCGCCGAAGCGGCAAGGCGTGCGCGTTATGATCTGATTGGCGAATTCGCCAGCGCGATCGGGTCCGATCTGATCCTGACCGCGCATACTGCCGACGACCAGGCCGAAACGGTGTTCATGCGGGCGATGCGCGAGGCACGCGCGGCCGCCGGCAAGGCGGATGCGGAATTTTCGCACGAACCGGTCAGTCTCGGACGCGGCATGGCCGGCATGTCACGTATCGCGCTGCTTTCCAACGGCCTCATACTCGGCCGGCCACTGCTCGGCACTTCACGGGCCGATCTTCGCGCTTATCTTGTTTCGATCCCGCAGGGCTGGGTCGAGGATCCGACCAATGAGGATGTGACCTTCGAGCGCGTCAGGGTGCGCAAGACGCTTGCCGGCGATCCTGTCCTGCGTGAAAGGCTGCTTGGTTTCGCTGACGTCATGGGAGGGATGCGTGCAGTGCTCGCACGTGATACGGCGCGGCTTCTAAGCGAAACGGCGCTGGTGGCGCCCGGACCCGTGTTGCTGTTTGATCCGGTAAAGGCCGGACCGGTGCCAAGGCCGGTATTAGTGTTTGCGCTGCAGGTGCTGATCGCACTTGCCGGAGGGGGAGAATATCTGGCGCCGCGCAGTCGGGTCGAGCCGCTGCTTGCCTGGGTCGAGCAGCGCGAACCGGTCAAGACGACCATTGGCGGGGCGGTGGTCGAGAAGATGGAGGCCGGTTACCGCTTCTATCGCGAGATGCGCAATCTGGAATCGGTCGATGTCGAGCCTGGCGAAAGCCTGGTCTGGGACGGAAGGCTGGAAATCACCAATCAAGGGCGCGATGCGGTTCATATCGGGCCGTTGTCGCGTGCCGGACTTGAGCGGCTGGAGCGCGAACGCAAGCTCAAGATCGCAGCACGTCCGCGCGCAGCGCTGGTCTCGACGGCGCTGATGCGGTCCGGAGGGAAACTCGCCCTGCCTATGGTGGAAAGCGAGCGTGGCGATGGACCGGTGGCGACCCGCATGACGTCGCTGGCGATCGAGCAATTCTGCCCGCAGAGCGATTTTCCGGTGCTCGAATGGCTGCGGGCGCTGGAGGCGGAAAGACGCGCCTGTTTGCTGCCGAAACCCTGAGGGTTGGCCAACCGGCAATATCACGGTGTCGCGGGCCATACCTACAGACTGACAAATTACGTTCACCTAGTCGCAACATTTTGCCGCAACAGTGATGTAAAATAGGGTGTTGATGCTTGGCAGGCGGGTAAACGAGACCTATCTTGCTCATAGTATGCGCAGCGCTATGGCAGCGCGGGAGTGATATCAGGCGGCAGCCCGCCGCGAATGGGGCAAAGCCCCGGGGTAAATGATGAATCCGAATCTGAGAAATCTCGCCTTGTGGGCCATTATCGCGGTCCTTCTGGTCGCTCTGTTCAACCTGTTCCAGAGCCCGGTTCAGCGAAGCGGGGTTTCCGACGTACCCTATTCGAAATTCCTGCAGGACGTGAACGACGCCAAGGTGCGCTCGGTCACGATCTCCGGCCAGCAAATCACCGGCGTCTATGCCGACCGCGCCGGCCGTTTCGAAACCTATGCGCCTGAAGATCCCAACCTCGTCTCCAAGCTCGAGGACAAGGGTGTGACGATCGAGGCGCGGCCGCCATCGGAAGGCTCGGCGCTCGGCTCCTTCCTTTTCACGTGGCTGCCGATGTTCATCATCCTCGGCGTGTGGATTTTCTTCATGCGCCAGATGCAGGGTTCGTCGGGCAAGGCGATGGGCTTCGGCAAGTCGAAGGCCAAACTGCTGACGGAAGCGAGCGGACGCGTCACCTTCGAAGATGTCGCAGGCGTCGACGAGGCCAAGCAGGATCTGGAGGAAGTCGTCGAGTTCCTGCGCAATCCGCAGAAATTCCAGCGCCTGGGCGGCAAGATTCCGCGCGGCGTACTGCTGGTCGGTCCGCCGGGTACCGGCAAGACGCTGATCGCACGCGCCGTGGCCGGCGAAGCCAATGTGCCGTTCTTCACGATTTCCGGCTCCGACTTCGTCGAAATGTTCGTCGGCGTCGGCGCCTCGCGCGTGCGCGACATGTTCGAGCAGGCGAAGAAGAATGCGCCCTGCATCATCTTCATCGACGAAATCGACGCCGTCGGACGCCATCGCGGTGCCGGTCTTGGCGGCGGCAATGACGAGCGCGAACAGACGCTCAACCAGTTGCTGGTCGAGATGGACGGCTTCGAGACGAATGAAGGAATCATCCTGATCGCGGCGACCAACCGGCCCGACGTGCTCGACCCCGCATTGCTACGGCCGGGCCGCTTCGACCGCCAGGTCATCGTGCCGAACCCGGATATCACCGGCCGCGAGAAGATTCTCAAGGTTCATGCGCGCAAGGTGCCGCTGGCGCCCAATGTCGATCTCAGGGTCGTGGCGCGCGGTACGCCCGGCTTCTCCGGCGCGGATCTCGCCAACCTCGTCAACGAGGCGGCCTTGCTGGCGGCGCGGCGCAACAAACGCCTCGTCACCATGGCCGAGTTCGAGGACGCCAAGGACAAAGTGATGATGGGTGCGGAGCGCCGCTCCACCGCGATGACGCAGGAGGAAAAGGAACTGACGGCCTATCACGAGGCGGGGCACGCCATCGTGGCGCTCAATGTTCCTTCCGCCGATCCGGTGCACAAGGCGACGATCATCCCGCGCGGCCGCGCATTGGGCATGGTCATGCAATTGCCCGAGGGCGACCGCTATTCGATGAGCTACAAATGGATGGTTTCCCGGCTTGCCATCATGATGGGCGGGCGCGTTGCCGAGGAGATCAAGTTCGGCAAGGAGAACATCACCTCGGGTGCGGCTTCCGACATCGAACAGGCCACCAAGCTTGCCCGCGCCATGGTGACGCAATGGGGCTTTTCCGACGAACTCGGCCGGGTCGCCTATGGTGAGAACCAGCAGGAGGTCTTCCTCGGCCATTCGGTGGCCCAGCAGAAGAATGTTTCGGAAGCGACGGCGCAAAAGATCGACAGCGAGATTCTGCGCCTGATCGACGCGGCCTATGATTCGGCAACCAAGATCCTGACCCGCAAGAAGAAGGACTGGGAAACACTGGCCCAGGGGCTGCTTGAATACGAGACGCTGTCGGGCGAGGAAATCGCCGGTCTTCTGGAAGGGCGCAAGCCTTCCCGCGACCAGGGCGACGACACGCCGCCGTCGCGCGGTTCGGCCGTGCCGGCCGCCGGTGCGCACAAGAAAAAGCCCGGCAAGGAAGAACCCGGCGCGGGCGGCATGGAGCCGCAGCCTCAGGGCTGACGCCTATCTGGCAGAACAGTTGAAGAAACCCCGCCTCGAGAGGCGGGGTTTTTGTTTGGCGGGGGTGGATCGTTGTGCCCGTCATGCTCGTGACAGGACCGGGATTGACGAACGGTGATCGGTTCAGGTGGGAGCGTGTCGCTTCTTTGGTTTGCCAGCCGGCAGGATCTCGGTTCCGAATACCCGGTCCCAGAATGAGGTGATAATGCCGAAATTGCCTTCTTCGCTGTGGTGGTGATGCAGCGCATGATGGCGGCGCAGCGTGAACAGCAGCGTTCCGGGCGCCGGCTTCCAGTAGTGCACGGCATGATGAACCAGCATGTAGGCCATGTAGCCTGTCAGCGCGCCGGTGGTGAAACCGCCTGCTACGATACTGCTGACAAAGACCAGCGGCAGATAGGCGAGGGCGAAGATGATCAGAATTGCGAGTACCGGAGGTCCACCGATGAACGCCTCTGGTTCGGCGTGATGGTGGCCATGGAGTTCCCGCAAACCCGGGACCTCATGGTAGAAATAGCGGTGAACCCAGTATTCAGCCAATGACCAGGCCATCACACCGGCTGCCGCCGCAGCTACCCAGACCGCGATGGCGGTAGAGTGGCCGGCGGCAATCGCAGGAACGATCCCGGCTGCGACCAGCACGAGAATGGCGAAGCCGGCGAAATAAAAATCGGCGAAATAGGCAATTATGCTGAGACGCATCTTAGCTGTCCGTCGCAGGGCGGTGAATCCTGCGGATCGCCAAGCCCATGCATCAATTGGATGACGATTATATGTCAGGCATGCCGACAGTGTCGATAGAGCCTAATCCAGCAGGGCTCCGCTCGTTTTGCGGGGCCTTTGTTTCTGCAGCCTGGAAAAGGCGAAAAGCGCGTAGGCCTGCAGATCGGCGCGGATATTGGCGCGCGTTTCGGCGTCCTCGGTGATCAGGTAGAGGTCGACCAGCGTCGCCATCAGCGTATAAACCACCAGCAGGTGTCCGGGGCCAAGATTGGCATTGCCAATGCCGTAGCGGCGCAGAAAAGGCATCAGTATGCTGGTCGCCACATCGCCGTCATCCTTGGCACGGTCCTCAGCGACCGGGCGCAGATGCTGCATTTCGCGCAGCAGTGACGCGTGAGCCGGAATCGATTCGGCGGCCGCCAGATAACAGTCGATCAACGAATTGATCGCGGCCTGCGGTTCGAGCATCGGTTCCATGTCCGCCAGGTGGTCGATACAGCTACGTCCGATGCGCTCGACGGTGTCGTCATAGGCGGCGAGCAGCAATGCCTCGCGATTATGGAAGTAGCGGTAGATGGTGCCGACGGCGACGCCGCTTTCTGCCGCGACGCGTGTGGTGGTGACCGCTTCGCAGCCCTCGGCGGCCACAAGCGTCTCGGTTACTGCGAGAAGGTCGGCGCGTGTTTGTAAAGCCCGGCGTTGTTGGGGGCCGGAGGCAGGACGCCGAGGACTTTTTGTGGGCTGATCCATAAAAGTGAAACTATTTCATTTTTCTTGACAGGGCTATCCCCGCATCGCAAGTTCCCCCGACATTGTGACCGGGAGAAGAACATGCGCACATTCCTAGTCGCGGCTCCGTTGGCCGTCCTGCTTTCCGCGGGAACGGCCTTTGCCGCCGATATCGCCGTACGGCCGGGGCCGAATGCGGCAGAAAAGCTGACCGAGGCACTGATCGACGCCAAGCAAGGCGACACGATCTGGCTCGGCTTCGGGCGTTACGAACTGACCGACGGTCTGTCGCTCGACGTCGATGACGTGTCTGTGCGCGGCATGGGGCCGGATTCCTCGATCCTGTCGTTCAAGAACCAGGAGGGCAGCGGCGAGGGGCTGCTGGTGACCTCAGACCGTGTGGTGCTCGAGGGATTCGCGGTGGAGGATGCCAAGGGCGACGGTATCAAGTCGAAGGGTTCTGATCAGATCACCTTCAGCAATCTTCGGGTGGAATGGATGAACGGACCGGATGAAAAGAACGGTGCCTACGGCGTCTATCCGGTGTCGTCGAAAAACGTGCTGATCGACCATGTCACGGTGCGCGGGGCGTCGGATGCCGGCATCTATGTCGGTCAGAGCGACGGCATCGTCGTGCGCAACAGTCTGGCCGAATACAATGTGGCCGGCATCGAGATCGAGAATTCCTTCCGCGCCGATGTCTACAAGAACATCGCGCGGCACAATACCGGCGGCATTCTCATCTTCGACCTGCCCAACCTGCCGCAGCAGGGCGGCCACGACATCCGCGTCTTCGACAATGAATCGGTGGAAAACGACACGCCCAATTTCGCGCCCAAGGGCAATACCGTCGCCATGGTGCCGATGGGCATGGGCATCATGGTCATGGCGAACCGCAACGTCCATGTCTTCAACAATCGTCTCGACAAGAACGCGACCACGCATGTGCTAGTCGCCGCCTATCCAAACGATTATGACGATGACAATTACATGTTCGTGCCGCGCGGCGTCTACGTCCACGACAACGACTATGGCGAGGGCGGCTATGCGCCAGATGGCGAGGTCGGGGATACGATCTCGAAATATTCCGGTAAACCGGTACCCGACATCGTCTGGGACGGGGTGACCCGCATTCCCGAATGGCTCTCCTGGACGGCTCCGGAAAACCGGGTCTATGTCGACGAGAAGGAAGGCACCAGCTTCGTCAACATCAAGATGCTGTCGCAGCTCATCCTGCCCTGGTCGACGACGCCCGACACCGATATCTCGGCCTACAAGGGCAGCCTGCCGGAACCGGCTCCCGTCGAATTGCCGCAAGACAAGACGTCGTAGGGCCTGACGATGCAGTTTCGACAAATGGCCGGACTTGCCGTTGCGCTTGGCGCGATGCTGATTGCCCTGCTGCCGGCAAGCGCGGCGGACTATCCGGCCATCCTCGCCGAGAAGCCGCCGAAACTCTTGAGCGAATACGGCTTCTTCCAGGACATCGAAAAAGGCGCGGGCATTTCGAAGCCGTCGGCGGGCATCGTCGAATACGACCTGGCGACGCCGCTGTTTTCCGATTTCGCGGTGAAGACCCGCCATGTGCATGTGCCGGAAGGCCAGCCCGCCAAATACACGGCGAGCGAGGCGCTCGAGTTTCCGATCGGTACGGCGCTGATCAAGACCTTCGCCTTTCCCGCCGATTTGCGCCATCCCAAGGACAATGTGCGGCTGATCGAGACACGGGTGCTGTCGCGCCACGAAGATGGCTGGCATGCGGCGGCCTATGTCTGGAACGATGAGCAGACCGAGGCGGTCCTGAAGATCGCCGGAAAGCGCATGGATTTGTCCTTTGTCGACGACAAGGGCGAAAAGGTCTCGTTTTCCTATGCCGTGCCCAACAAGAACCAGTGCAAGGGCTGCCACGCAATCAATGGAAAGATTACGCCGATCGGGCCGAAGGCGCGCAATCTGAACCGGGATTTCGATCACGGCGCGATCCAGGCGGGCGGTCCGATGAACCAGCTTTCATGGTGGGCAGAGAATGGGCTGCTCGCCGGCCTGCCGGATACCGGTGTCGAAAAGGCAGCGGACTGGCTTGACGAGAGTGCATCGCTCGATGAGCGGGCGCGAACCTGGCTCGACGTCAATTGCGCGCACTGCCATCGCCCTGAAGGACCGGCATCGAATTCCGGCCTGTTCCTGACCCGGGGCGAGGAAAATCCGGTTGCGCGCGGCATCATGAAGCGTCCGGTCGCGGCGGGCCGTGGCGCCGGCGACGATCAGTTCGACATCGTGCCGGGCCATCCCGACCAGTCGATCCTGATCAGGCGGGTATCGAGTACCGAACCGGGCGTGATGATGCCGGAACTGGGTCGGGCGCTTACCGACAAACGGGTGGTGGACATGCTGCGGCAGTGGATATTGACGCTGCATTAAGCATGAATTTTTGAAATCGTCGGCAAAGCAGCGCAAACACCCACTTATTGCTTCCGTTTCAAAGCTTTTGTAACACAATCGAACATTAATTGACGTTCCCACCCGGCCGAATTGTGGCATTGAGTGAGTGCCATCTGACGGCATCCGGGTGAGGGGTCCCGGTTTTCGGGCGGGAGCATTCTGACATGGGTAACCTCGTATGAGCACGGCCAAACGCGGCTATTTCGGAACCGATGGCATCCGGGGCAAGGCGAACACTTCGCCGATGACCGCCGACATCGCGATGAAAGTCGGCATGGCCGCCGGTGTCGCCTTTCGGCGCGGCGATTATCGTCACCGGGTGGTGATCGGCAAGGATACGCGCCTGTCCGGCTACATGATCGAGAACGCGCTTGTGGCCGGTTTTACGGCGTCCGGCATGGACGTTTTCCAACTCGGCCCCGCGCCGACCCCGGCGGTCGCGATGCTGACGCGCTCGATGCGCGCCGATATCGGTGTGATGATCTCTGCTTCCCACAATGCCTATCAGGACAACGGCATCAAATTGTTCGGTCCCGACGGCTACAAGTTGTCCGATGAGATCGAGGGAAAAATAGAAGATCTGATGAATTGCGATCTGTCGACCAAAATGGCCGAATCCGACCAGATCGGACGCGCCAAGCGTGTCGACGGCGTGCGCGACCGCTATATCGAATACGCCAAGCGCACACTGCCGAAGGAATTGTCGCTGGAAGGGCTGCGCATCGTCATCGACTGCGCCAATGGCGCGGCCTACAAGGTGGCGCCCGAGGTATTGTGGGAACTGGGCGCCGAGGTGATCGCCATCGGTGACGAGCCGAATGGCTTCAACATCAATCTCGATTGCGGTTCGACCGATATCGCCCTGCTCAAGCGCAAGGTGCATGAGACCCGCGCCGACATCGGCATTGCACTCGACGGCGACGCCGACCGCGTCATCATCGTCGACGAGGCCGCCAACATGATCGATGGCGACCAGATCATGGCCGTGATCGCCGAATATTGGCAGTCGTTGTCGAAACTCGCCGGCGGCGGTATCGTGGCCACGGTGATGTCGAATCTGGGCCTGGAGCGCTTTTTGTCCGAACATGGCCTGGCGCTCGAACGCACCAAGGTCGGCGACCGCTATGTGGTAGAACAGATGCGCGCCGGCGGCTTCAATATCGGCGGCGAACAATCCGGCCATGTCGTATTGTCGGATTTCTCGACCACGGGCGATGGACTTGTCGCCGCACTGCAGGTGCTGGCGGTGGTCAGGACTTGGAACCGCCCGGTCAGCGAAGTGTGCCGCAAGTTCGAGCCGGTACCGCAAATCCTGAAGAATGTGCGCTACGCCAACGGCATGCCACTCGACAACAAGAGCGTGAAGGAAGCGATCAGCGAAGGCCAGAGCCGACTTGGCAAGACCGGACGTCTCGTCATCCGTCCCTCTGGCACCGAGCCCTTGATCCGTATCATGGCGGAGGGCGATGACGAAGGCCTGGTCGCCTCGGTCGTGGACGACATCGCCGGAGCGGTTTCGCGTTCGGCCGCCTGAACACGTTCTGCCGCCGCCGCACGCATTTTCACCAACAATAGCCCCCCAAGTATTCGCCAAGTAAGCAGCGGGCTTTTCCGTGTTCATAATTTGTTAACCACTTTTGTTAGGGTTAACAATTAAAGTTAAGCGTGCCTTAACCTTTGGCAACCAATATCCCGTGCAACTGAGTAACCAATTGCTCCGTGGGCGTGCTCCCAGGGCATTGAAGGGAAGGATGTTGTCATGGGAATCCTCAGGAAGCTGTTGCTGGGCATTGCGGGGCTTGGCGTGGGCATGAGCCTGGCCACGGCATCGGCGTCGGCGGCCGACCTCATCGAGGCGCCAGAGTATATTCCGCCAGTCATCGGAGGCTGGTATCTGCGCGGCGATATTGGCATGAGCGCCCAGCAATTGCATGGCGGTCTCGACAATGTCGAGTTCGGCACCACCGACAATTTCGGGTTTCTGGACAGCGGCAAGTTTTCGGCTGCGCCCACTTTCCAGGTCGGTATCGGCTACCAGTTCAGCGACTGGTTGCGCGTCGACGGTACAGCGCAATATCGCGGCAAGGCGAGCTTTTCGGCACTGGATCGCTATTCATGCCCGACCACAAACGGCACCTGCGACAACGACCCAACCACCTGGGACGGAACGAACGATTATACCGCGAACAAGTCAGAATGGCTGTTCCTGGCCAACGTCTACTGGGACATGGGCACGTGGAGCGGTATCACCCCCTATGTCGGTGCCGGTATCGGCGCCTCGCGCAACACGATCTCCGATTTCCGCGATGTGAACGTGCCGGCCGCGGGCGTCGCCTACGGCGGAACGCATTCGGAATGGCAGTTCGCCTGGGCGCTGCATGCAGGTCTCGGTATCGACATCACCGATCGTGTGACACTCGATCTGGGTTACTCCTTCCTGCATCTGGGCGATGCTCAGAGCGGCGACCTGATCGCCTTTGACGGCACCAACAACGTTAATAACCCGATGAAGTTCAACGAACTGACCTCGCACGACTTCACGTTCGGCCTGCGCTACGCCTTCTAGTAGGCAGGCCCCGCCTGCAGGAGCGTTTACACGGATTCGGCCATCCGGCTCCTGACCTTCCTTGATGCTACTGACTGAAACTGGCGGCGGGTATTTGCCCGCCGCCTTTTTCATGTGCCATTGCGCCGCAGCGTGTAACCGGGACGTCACACAAAAGTCGCTTGACGGCGAAACGGACCGGGCGTAATCCCGCCAGTGGGACACCCCTCCCCA
>JAJDOK010000123.1 GCA_022340185.1 Salaquimonas sp.
ATTCGGCGACCATACCCTGGCCATTCTGGATCACTACGGCATCGGCAAACTGCGCTGGATCGGCACCTCCATGGGCGCGCTGCTCGGCATGGTGCTCGCCGCAGGTCAGCTCAAGGATCGTATCAGCCATCTGGTCATCAACGATATCGGACCAGTCATCCCGCCCGAGGCGATCGCGCGTATCGTCACCTATGCCGGCAACCCGCCGACCTTCGATACGGTGGCCGAACTGGATAACTGGCTGAGAACAGTCTACGCCCCCTTCGGCGACAATTCCGACGCCTTCTGGCGCCGCATGACCGATACCTCGATGCGCCGTACCGATGCCGGCAAGGTAACTGTGCATTACGACCCGAAAATGGTTGTCCACCTCACGGCGCAGCCGCAGGATTTCGATCTCTGGGCGCAATGGGACACCATCACCGCGCCGACCCTGATCCTGCGTGGCGAAATTTCCGACGTGCTGCCGGCTTCAGTCGCAGACGAGATGTGTGGCCGCGGTCCGAAGCCAAAATGCGAGGTCTTTCCCGATGTCGGCCATGCACCGACGCTCGCCACGACCCGCGAGATCGCCCTGCTGCGCGATTTCCTCGCCGGATGAACCCACCGACGGGCACGCCTTTCAGATCGTGATAGCGCTAACGCGCGCATTCCGCTAAATCCTGATTTTCCTCGCTTGAATACGGGAGAACCAGCGTGAGCACTGCCGCAAACTGGGTTCGGCTGCATGAAGCCGACAATGTCGTCACCGTGACAAGACCGATCGAGGCTGGAGCGCAGATGGATTCGGTTACCGCCAACGGCCTGATTCCGCGCGGCCACAAGATCGCGACGGCAAGGATTCCCGCCGGCCAGCCCGTGCGCAAATATGCGCAGGTCATCGGCTATGCCTCGATAGACATCATGCCGGGCGATCACGTCCACACCCACAATGTCGAATTCCGCAACACCAATGCCGATTATGAATTCTCGACCGATCTGCGCCCCGTCGACATGGTGCCGGAAGCCAACCGCGACACATTTGAGGGTTTCCGCAGGGCCAACGGCAAAATCGGCACCCGCAACTATGTCGGCATCATCACCTCGGTGAACTGTTCGGCGACGGCGGCGCGCATGATCGCCGACGCCTTTGGTCCGGAAGAACTGGCGCAATATCCCAATGTCGATGGCGTCGCCGCCTTCGTCCACGGCACCGGCTGCGGCATGGCCGGCTCCGGCGAGGGTTTCGACACCCTGCAGCGTGTCATGTGGGGCTATGCCGGTCACCCCAACCACGCCGCCACGCTGATGGTCGGCCTCGGCTGCGAGATAAACCAGATCGACTGGCTGATCGAGGCGCACGGCCTCGAGCGCGGCCCGACCTTCCAGGCCATGAACATCCAGGATGTGGCGGGCCTTAGACGAACCGTCGAACTGGGCATCGACAAGGTACGCGCCATGCTGCCCGAAGCGAACGAGGCACGGCGAGAGCCCTGCCCGGCCTCCGAACTGATCGTCGGCCTGCAATGCGGCGGATCCGACGCCTGGTCCGGCATCACCGCCAACCCGGCATTGGGTTATGCCTGCGACCTGATCGCCGCGCAGGGCGGTGCCGGCGTGCTGGCTGAAACGCCTGAAATCTACGGCGCCGAACATCTGCTGACCCGCCGTGCGAAAGACCGCAGGACCGGCGAGCAACTCGTCGAACGCGTCCGCTGGTGGCAGGATTATACCGCGCGCAATCTGGGCACGATGGACAACAACCCCTCGCCCGGCAACAAGCGCGGCGGGTTGACCACCATCCTGGAAAAATCGCTCGGCGCGGCGGCCAAGGGCGGCACCACACCCTTGAACGCCGTCTACAAATACGGCGAGCCGGTTCGCGAAAAGGGCTTCGTCTTCATGGATTCGCCGGGCTACGACCCGGCTTCCGTCACCGGACAGATCGCGTCGGGCTGCAATCTGATCGCGTTCACCACCGGGCGTGGCTCGGCCTTCGGCTCCAAGCCCGCACCCTGCATCAAGATAGCGACCAACAGCGAAATGTATGAACGCATGGTGGATGACATGGACGTCAATGCCGGCGACATGCTTTCTGCCGGTGTGACGCTGGAAGAAAAGGGCAAGGAAATCTACGATCTTCTGCTGCGCGTCGCTTCGGGCGAAAAATCGAAATCCGAAGCACAGGGCCTCGGTGATTATGAATTCGTGCCCTGGCAGATCGGTGCGGTGATGTAATCACCGCATCTGTTCATCGTGTGTTTGAACACGTTGCGCCGACCATGCGAATACCTGTTTTGACAACCAACAGCCCCGCTCTTGCATTTACCCGGCGCGGTATGGACAATGGCCACGTCGGATGACACTGGATGTCGCCACCGGAGACAGCATGCGTCCCTGGACCGTGTCATTGATGTTGCTGGCCGCGCTTTTCGTGGCGGCCATTACTGGAGCGTGCGAAGCCAGCGCGAGCCAAGAAAGGCGTGTGGCGTTGGTGATCGGCAATAGCGCCTATGAAAACGTCCCCGAACTGCCCAATCCGCGCAACGATGCCGAGGCGATCTCCGCCGCGCTGACGCGCCTTGATTTCGAGGTCATCGAGGGGCTCGACCTGAAGCGCCCGCAACTGGTCGACAAGATACGCCAGTTTGCCCGCCAGATGCGCGGCGCCGACATCGCGCTGCTGTTTTATGCCGGTCACGGCCTACAGGTCGGCGGCCGCAACTACCTCGTCCCCGTCGACACCGAACTGCTCGACGAGGCCGATCTCGAATTCGAGACCGTCCCCCTCGACGTCATCATGGCGCAGATGGAGCGCGAACCGCGCACCAATCTGATCTTCCTGGACGCCTGCCGCAACAATCCGCTGGCGCGCAATCTGGCCCGTTCGATGGGCACACGTTCCGCCGGTGTCGGGCGCGGCCTGGCGCCGATCGAATCCGGCGTCGGCACGCTGATCGCCTTTGCCACCCAGCCGGGCAATGTCGCGCTCGATGGCGACAACGGCAACAGCCCGTTCACCAGCGCACTGATCAAGCATATCGAGACGCCCGGCGAGGACATTGCCGTCGTCCTGCGCAAGGTCCGCCAGGACGTCATTGACGAGACCGATGGACGCCAGGTGCCATGGGGCAATTCCTCGCTCACCGGCAGCGTGATCCTGAAGCGTGGCAACAAGCCGCCAATTGCCGACAATGCGCTTCAAAAACAGTTGGAAGAAATGCGCCAGCGCCTGGAAGAAGCCGAGAAAAAGCTGCGCGGCGAGGACAACGGAACGAAGGTCGCGGCAAAGGCCGAAACATCCTCCGCCAAATCGCCGGACCAGGGAGGCCCCGAAAAGAGTTCAACCGCTGCGGATAATCCTGCCGCCGCTCCTGCTGCAGACACCGTGGCCGCTGGAAACCCGACGCCCGAAAAACAGGAACTGGAAGTGGCTTCCCTGCCCAGTTCTCTGTCCAGCCCCTCCGCCGGGCAGGTTGATGGCGCGAAGGCGCCAGCGGAAACCTCGGCCGACGTCGGGGAAGCTGATGCGGCCTCGCGCGATCTCCAGATCGCAAGACGCGTGAATTCGCCGAGAACCTGGCAATTGTTCCTGCGGCGCCATGGTTCGGACGCCAGCTATGCCGAACAGGCCATCGCCTCAATCGATCCCGAAGCAGGCGGTGACGGAACCGCTGCCAGAGACCTCGAATCGGTGATCGGATTGAACCGGGAAACCCGTACAACCATCCAGCAAACCTTGGCGAGCCAAGGTATCACGGTCGGCGCGCCTGATGGCGTATTCGGTCCGATGACACGAAACGCAATCACCAAATACCAGCAATCGGTCGGATTGCCGGCCACCGGCTATGTCGATCCCGCTCTGCTGCGCAAGCTTGGCGTGGCGTTGAACATGCGCGACGACGGCGACTTTACCAGTGGTTCGCTGGCCAAGAGTTACGCAGCCGACGAACTGGAACAATTGGGAGAGGAGCACAAGGTTGCCGAAGCATTTCGCTGCCTGCAAGCTGAAACGAATTACGGCCACTATATCTATGGTCGCTACAAGGGGAGATATTACATCGCCGTAAATGAGCTGAAGCAACATACCAGTGCGGCGCAATTCAAGGAAATGGCGAAGAAATGCGGCGGCAGTCTCGCGACCATTGCTTCCGCCGCAATCAATGAATTCCTTTACGACATGATCGACGAGAGCCCCGACTTCTTCAGGACCGGCAGTGACGGCAAATGGGATTACAAGAGCGGCCCGATCATCGGTCTGGTGAAGACCGGTAATTATGCCAGCCCGAAAGTCGGATGGCACTGGGACAGCGGCGAGAAATCAAACTACCGCAACTGGTTTCCAGGCCAGCCGGATAATGGTTCCAAATATGTGAGCTATACCGGATTTGTTGGCGTTGCGAAGAAGGGTACGCGCGATCCCGCCAAATTGCGCGCCGACAAATGGAACGACACGAACGATTTGCGCAATGGCTTTATCATGCAGCTTGACTGAGTTGGCTATCCCCAATGGGTGATCGCCCGAATTTCCCGAAAGACGGACCTCAAACGCCGAGATAGCGGTCGCGGATATCGCCGGAGAGTTCATCCGGCGGGCCGGTCCACACCGTCGCTCCCTTTTCGAGGATAACGCAATGGTCGGCGACCGAAATCAGTTCGGCGAGCGTCTTGTCGACGACCAGGATTGAAAGACTGGTCCTTTTCAGTTCACGAACCGCGGCCCAGATTTCCTGGCGCACAACAGGGGCGAGACCTTCTGTCGCCTCGTCGAGCACCAGCAGCTTCGGATTGGTCATCAGGGCGCGACCGATCGCCAGCATCTGCTGTTCGCCGCCCGATAGCGTGCTGGCGCGCTGGTTGCGCCGCTCCTCCAGTCGCGGAAACAGGTGCGCCACCCGCTCGAAATCCCATGTGCCCGGCCGCGCGGCAGCTGTGAGGTTTTCCATCACGGACAGATTGGCGAAACATCGTCTGCCTTCCGGCACAAGGCCGATACCGAGCTGCGCCGTTTTGTGCGACGGCAATCGGCTCAATTCCTGCCCGGCGAAACGGATAGATCCCTGCGTCTGGGTGAGCATTCGGCAGAGCGAGCGGATCGTCGTCGTCTTGCCCATGCCGTTGCGGCCCATCAGCGCCACTGCCTCGCCTTCATTGACGGCAAGCGACACGCCGAACAGCGCCTGCGACGCGCCGTAAAAGGCCGTCAGACCTTCGATTTCCAGCAGCGCGCTCATGCCGCCTCCTCGCCGAGATAGGCGCGGCGCACCTCCTCATTGGCGCGGATTTCTTCCACGCTACCGGTCGCGATCACCCTGCCATAGACCAGCACCGAGATCCGGTCGGCGAGCGAGAAGACCGCGTCCATGTCGTGCTCGACCAGCAGAATCGGCGCCTCGGTGCGCAGGCCGTCCAGAAAACCGGTCAGCTGTTTCGAACCCTCCGGGCCCATGCCCGCCATGGGCTCGTCGAGCAGGAATGCCTTTGGCTTCAGGGCCAGCGCCACGGCAATTTCAAGCTGGCGCTTTTCCCCGTGTGAAAGGTCGGCGGTGCGTACGCCGCTGCGTTCCTTCAGCCCGGTTTGCTCCAGATAGCCAAGCGCCGGTTCGACCAGCCAAGCATCTGTCAGTACCGGACGGAAGAAACGGAAGACGTGACCGCTCGCGGCTTGAACCGCCAGTACCACATTCTGCAGCACGGTGAATTCCGGCGCCAGTGACGACACCTGGAAGGTACGCGCCAGACCGAGCCGCGCCCGCTCGGCGACGCTCAGATTCCCGATCTCCTGTCCTTCGAAGCGGATCGAGCCTGAATCGTGGCGGATCGCGCCGGTGATCTGGTTGATCAGCGTCGATTTTCCCGCCCCGTTCGGCCCGATCAGCGCATGGATCTCTCCTTGCATCAGGTCGAGATTGACGTGATCGCTCGCCGCCAGTGCACCGAACCGCTTGGAGAGATCGATGACGGAAAGAACCGGTTCAACCATGCCGCACCTGCCGTGAGACCAAGCCTAGAATGCCGCCGCGCGCGTAAAGCACCACGGCGAGCAGCAGCAGGCCGAGCGGCAGCTGCCAGTATTCGGTCAACCCGCCCAGATTGTGCTCAAGCACGATGTAGAGCGCCGCACCCGCCACCGGTCCGAAGATGCGCCCGACACCGCCAAGGATGACGAAGACCATGATCTCGCCCGAGGTGTGCCAGTTCAGCATGGCCGGACTGACGAAGCGGTTGAGATCGGCGTAAAGCGCGCCGGCAAGCGCGGTGATTGCCCCGGAGATGGCGAAAGCCATGAGCCTGATACCGAAGGGCTCGATGCCGACGGCTGCGAGCCGTGTCGCGTTCTGGCGGGCTGCTTGCAGCGCCAGGCCGAAACGCGAACGTGTCAGCACGAAGCAAAACGCCAGCGCCACCATGAGCACGACATAGCAGATGAGAAAAAACTGCAGCGGATCAAGCGTGTTGAGGCCAGGAAAGGAGTCACGAACATAGATCGACAGTCCGTCCTCGCCGCCATAGGCGGGCCAGGAGATGGCGAAATAGTAGATCATCTGGGCGAAGGCGAGCGTGATCATGATGAAATAGACGCCGCCGGTTCGAAGACTGAGTGCGCCGATCGCCGCTGCCGCGATCGCGCCCGCGACCATGGCAACGAGCCAGATGACCGGCATAGACGTCGTGCCACTGATCTCGAATGGCCAAACGAAAACCGGCTCGTAATTGAGCGCATGGCTCGCCAGGATGCTGGCCGCATAGCCGCCCAGCCCGAAAAAGGCGGCATGCCCGAACGAGACAAGTCCGCCGAAGCCGAGTGCCAGATTGAGCCCGGCGCCGGCGAGCGCCAGGATCGCCACCTTGGTGGCCAGGGTCACGATGAACGGATCATCCAAGCCAAGCGCGATCAATGGCACGACGAGCAGCCCGGCCGCGAGCACGAGGCTTGCAAGCGCCTCGCGGTTCATGGCGCGCATCCTCTCACGTTGCCTGCCCGAACAGGCCGCTCGGCCTGAATACCAGCACGCCGGCCATCAGCACGTAGATCGCCATGGAAGCAAGCGCAGAGCCGACGGAAGTCGCGCTGGAAGCATCCATGAAAGAAGAAAAGGCGATCGGCAGCAGAAAGCGGCCGAGCGTATCGGTCAGGCCGACGAGCAGTGCGCCGACAAGCGCTCCCTTGATCGAACCGATGCCGCCGATCACGATGACGACGAAGGCGAGGATCAGCACCGGTTCGCCCATGCCGACCTGCACCGACTGGATGGTGCCGACCAGCGCGCCGGCAAGTCCGGCAAGTGCTGCGCCGAGTGCGAATACGATGGTATAGAGGCCGGCGATGTCGACGCCGAGCGCCGCGATCATCTCGCGGTCGCTTTCGCCTGCACGGATGCGGATGCCGAGTCGCGTCTTCGCGATCAGCACGAACAGACCCGCCGCGACAACGAGGCCGGCGACAATCAGCGCCAGGCGATAAAGCGGATATTCGATGCCGCCGGGCAGCATGACCGGACCGGCAAGCAATGGCGGCACGGAGAGATAGAGCGGCTGGGAACCGAAATACCAGCGCGTGGCTTCGGAAAACACCAGGATCAGCGCGAAGGTCGCCAGCACCTGGTCGAGATGGTCACGGTCGTAAAGTCTGCGAATGACGGCGATCTCGACAAGCGCGCCGGCCGCCGCCGCGCCGATCAGGCTGGCCGCGAGACCAAGCCAGAACGAGCCGGTCGCCTTTGCCACGGCCGCGCAGGCAAACGCACCGACCATGTAGAGCGAACCATGCGCCAGATTGATCAGGCCCATCACGCCGAACACCAGCGTCAGCCCCGACGCCATCAAGAACAGCATGACACCCAGTTGCAGGCCGTTCAGCACCTGCTCGGCGATGAGCGCACCGGTCATGCAGGATGTCCTTCGCGCGCCAGGATCGCGCGCGCGGCGGCGACCAGTGCGGCGTTGTCGGGTGCCGGTGTACCATTGGGCAATGTCAGCACATCTTCGAAGCCGATCCGCGTTTGGTGGCCGAGTCGCGCGGCGGCTTCAACGCATGGCCACGCGCTTTGCCCCTCGCCATGCAGCAGGATCGGCGTCTTGGGACCGTTTTGGGAAAGGATACGCATGACGGCGTTCGCGTCGGCCAGCGCCGCTTCGCCCGGCACATCCGGCATCTCCACCAGAATGCGCAGCGGCGGCGGGCAATTCTTCAGGCCAACATAGCGCTTCGCGTCGGCCACCGACCAGATGCCGGCCTCGATGCCGATACCAGCCCGCACCATCAGCGCCATCACCTCGGGCGCGTCTTCCTCGTTGAGATTGACCGAGACATAGTCGGGCAGTTCGCTCCAGCCTTTGATGTCGCCTTGGCGCGCGCGGCCGCCGGGTGCGATCCATGCGCCCGTGCCGATGCCGACGGGCACACCCGGCACCGACTCGTGGATGGCCTGAAGCGCGGCGGCGACATCGCCGGGCGCGAGGCTTTCCGCCCCATCGACGTCACGGGGATGGATATGCAGGCGTTGCGCCCCCGCCGCGCACGCCGCGCGGGCATCGCGCGCCAGTTCGCCGGGCGTAACGGGAACGCGCGCCGGGTCACTCGGCGCGCGTCCTCCGTTCAGGCAGGCTTGCAGCATCATGGATGCTTACATGCTGCACTCGGCCGCATAGGCGTCGCCATGGTCCTTCAGCGCCACGCCAATGATCTTGTTGGTGATGACATCGCCATCCTTGACCACCTCGCGGACATAGATGTCCTGGATCGGATGGTGATTGGTGTTGAACTTGAAGTCGCCGCGCGTCGACTTGTAGTCGGCTTCTTCAAGCGCCGCACGGAATGCATCGGCATCCTTCACGCTTGCCTTTTCCATGGCCGACAGCAGAAGATTGGCCGTATCGAAGCCCTGGCTGGCGTAAAGCGATGGCAGCCTGCCATATTCGGCCTGGAAGGATTCGACAAATGCCTTGTTGGTCGGGTTGTCGATGTCCTTCGACCATTGCGAGGTGTTGATCACGCCGAGAGCCGCTTCGCCAATAGCGCCGAGAATGCCCTGGTCGAAGGAAAAGGCCGGCCCGATGACCGGAATGTCGACGCCGGATTGCGAATATTGCTTCATGAAGGCAATGCCCATGCCGCCCGGCAGGAAGAAGAACACGCTGTCGGCGCCTGAAGCACGAATTTGCGCGATTTCGGCGGCATAGTCCGTCTGGCCGAGCTTGGTGTAGACCTCGCCGGCAAGATCGCCCTTGTAGTAGCGCTTGTAGCCGGTGAGCGCGTCCTTGCCCGCCGGGTAGTTGGGCGCGAGGATGAAGCTGTTCTTGTAACCCTTGTTGGTCGCATATGCGCCGGCTGCCTCATGCAGATTGTCGTTCTGCCAGGCGACGTTGAAATAATTCTTGTTGCAGCCCTTGCCGGCCAGTGCCGACGGACCGGCATTGGGCGAAAGGTAGAACTTTCCCTGCTGCACCACGGCCGGCACGACCGCCATGGCGAGATTCGACCAGATAATGCCGGTCAGCACGTCGACCTTGTCGGACTGGATCATCTTGTCGGCGAGTTGCACCGCGACATCGGGCTTGCGCTGGTCGTCCTCGATGACGACTTCGACGTCCTTGTTGCCCGACTGCTTGACAGCCAGCATGAAGCCGTCGCGCACGTCAATGCCAAGGCCGGCACCACCACCTGAAAGCGTGGTGATCATGCCGACTTTCACCGGATCGGCCTGTGCCATTCCGATTGCAGGAAATGTTGCCGCCATTACGATGGCAACCCCGGTAATCAACTTCCTCATCCTGGGTTCTCCCTCTTTGTCCCGTATCTCGTTTGGCTGTAGCCGAATGCAGTAGCCAAGGCGTATCCGCCGTGCCGGGTGGCCAACAAAATCATGCGCGCCGCGGACTTGTCCAGCTTCTTGTCCGGCTTCTTGTGCAGGTTTGCAGGAGCACGGACCTCATTGGCGGGCTGCGATAGCCCGACCGGCCGCAATGCCGATATCGCGTCAAAGGCGATATGAGAGCCAGGTTCGGTCTGCGAAAGCTGCAGCGGTAGGGATCAGGCCGCCGTCAAAAAGGCGTCTTCGTCGATCACCCGGTCACGGCCGCGTTGCTTGGCAACATAGAGATAGCGGTCGGCAAGGCTCAGCGTCTCGTCGAGAGACTGGCCGGGAATGTGCATGGCCATGCCGATGCTCACGGTAATCACCCGGTCTTCGATACCGATGGCTTCGGTGACGGCACGGACCGACTGTCTGATACGTTGCGAGACACGGTTGGCCTGTTCGTGATCTGCACCGGCGAGGAAGACAGCAAATTCCTCGCCGCCGAGCCGGCCTGCAAGATCGCCATCGCGGATGCACGAGCGAATGGCAGATGCCAGCGCCTCGAGAGCCCTGTCACCGGCTGCGTGTCCATGGGTATCGTTGATTGACTTGAACCGGTCGACATCGATGTACAAAAGCGCCCCGGCGCCCCTGCCCGAACCGGCGGATTGGACCAGCGCGTCAGCCCTTTCGATGAAAGTCCGTCGATTGGTCAACTTGGTCAGATCGTCAAAATGCGCCGCCCACTTCAGCTTTCCGGCCATCGATTCCAGTTCGGCGTGCTGGCGCATGAAGAAATACGCGATTGGCCATCCTACAGTCACAACGATGATACTGGTGAAGATGAGATCGAGCATCAGGCGATCATGAAAGAAAAGGCCGTAAAACAGGAATGTCATCGGATCGGCGCCCGCAAGGGCGGCAACCACAATCGCCATCGACTTGCCCTGGACCGACAAATTATTGAATTTTTTAAACAAGAAACGCTGCATTGCCTTTTCCGGTTGCATGCAATTTGCAAGCGATAGAACACGAACATTAATCGAGATGCATGAACAGTTTTAAAAACATTAACAGCATCTTGCCTACGTAGTTTACGCATTCCTAACGGCACGGGGCGATCGGCGGACCGGTGCGCCATGGAATCCCGGCCGGTTTCCTGATAATCAGCCACCTTGTTCATCAAATGCGCAGTTTGTTCGACTATGAATATCGAATCACCGGCTTCTTTCCGTGTATTAGCAATATGTTATATGTATCTGAAATGATAAGATATTACTGCATTCATACCATACATATTTACTGCCGTTGAGGTGGCGGGGAGAAACATGGAAGTCGGATTCGGCACAAGCGGCTTGCGCGGTACGGCACAGGCATTGCTGGCAGGCGCCGCCGCCGCCTACACAGCCGCGTTCTGCCGGCATCTGCTGCAAGAAGGCCTTGCGGCTCCGGGTGACGTGATTTTCATCGGTGCCGATTTGCGTGCTTCGAGCCCGGCCCTGCTCGAAACATGCCTGCACGCCATATCGGATTGCGGCCTTCGCCCGATGCCATGCGGCGCGGTGCCGACACCCGCACTGGCCCATTATGCCATGGCGAGAAATGCAGCGGCGATCATGGTAACCGGCTCCCACATCCCGGCCGACCGCAACGGTCTCAAATTCTATCGCCCCGATGGAGAAATCTCCAAACAGGATGAACAGGCCATCGCGGCCGCGCTTGAATATGGCGCGAATCGGAGCGGCGGGGACCATTGGGCCAGCGCCGTTGCCGGCGATGACTGCCATGACGCGGTGATGACCGAATGGCTTGAGCGCTATCGCAGCGTGCTGGAGCCTCGTCTGCTTGCCGGCCTGAAGATCGGCATCGACGAACACAGTTCGGTCGCCGCCGGCTCGCTTGGCGAGATACTTGCCGGCTTTGGTGCCGATATCATGCCCTTCGGCCGTCTCGATCATTTCGAACCGCTCGACACGGAAGCTGTCAATGCCGAACGCCTGCGCGACTATGCGCAGCGCGCAGCGCACGATTCACTCTTTGCCATCGTGACCACCGATCCCGACGGCGACCGTCCGTTGCTCGCCGACGAAACCGGCATGCCCTTGCGCGGCGACCTGCTCGGCTGGATCACCGCGCACTGGCTCGGCGCCGACGCCGTCGCGGTGCCGGTAAACGGCAATTCGCGGATCGTCTCGGGGCAAGGCCTTTCCGTGACACGCACCCGGATCGGCTCGCCTTACGTCCTCGAGGCGATTGATACAGCCACAAGAGGCGGTGCCAGGACTGCCGTCGGCTTCGAGCCGAATGGCGGCTTCATGACCGGCACCGACGTGAAGCTAGGCGCTTCGACGCTGTCGCCGCTGCCGACGCGCGATGCCGTCCTGCCTATCCTCGGCGCCCTTCAATTTGCTGTTTCCCGCAAGCTGCCGCTCAGCGCACTCGCCAGGAGGGAAGGTTTCCGTTCGGCGGCGAGCGATCGCATCAGGGATTTCCCCGTCGAGCGTTCTCACCGGCTGATGGCTGGCCTTGCCAAGGACGCGAAACGCATCGAGGCATTTGTCGCCCCGCTGGGCGGAGTGAGAGCGACAGACTGGACCGACGGGCTGCGCATCACGCTCGACACGGGATCGATTGTCCATCTGCGTCCCTCCGGCAACGCGCCGGAAATGCGTTGCTACGTCGAGGCTGATACCGATGGCGCGGCCGAACAACTCCTCGCATGGGGACTGGCGCGCATCGCGGAAATCGCGGACGAAACCGGCTGACAGGCTCTCACACTGCCTTCAGGCCGCTTTCGCCGCGCAGCCGTTGAAGGCGAACAGTTCGACCGGATCGAGTACCCCGTCAAGCTTGTGCGTGCCGACACTGCGCCAGCGCTCCGGGTTGAGTTTGGCCAGGCCTGCGCCCGACAATACGGGCTGTTGCAGCAATTTGGTCATCGATTCGATACGCGCGGCCTCGTTGACGGTGTGGCCGACGACCGAAAAGGTCAGGCGCTGCGGGATTCCGATATTGCCGAATTTCACCTCTCCGACATTGAGCCCGACACCGAATTTGAACCGCTCCAATCCCTGTGCTTCGCGTTCCTTGTTGATGTTTGCCGCCGTCACGATTGTCTGGTCGAGCGCGGCATTGGCGCGTCTCGCCGCATCTTCAAGTTCGCTTTCATCTTGAAACGGAAAAATGCCCAACACCGCGTCGCCGATGAAATCGAGCACCTCGCCGCCCTGTTCGACAACGGACCCGGCCGTTGACTCGAAATAGGCGTTGAGCAACGAGAAATAGGCGTCCGACGGGAGGTTTTCGGCAAAGGCTGTCGAACCGCGAAGGTCGGAGAACCAGACGACGGCCGGCGTGTGTTGTCCGTCGCCGCGCCGGATCTTGCCGTTGAGCACGCTGTGACCCGCGCGGGTTCCCAGATAGGTAATTGCGATATTGGTGGAAATGCGATGCTGGATGGCCGTCTTGCAGGCCAGCGCGAAGATGCGCTGCATCTGCTGCAGGCATTCCAGATCGTCCGACGAAAAGCCGTTTGCCCGGTCGCTCGCCCAACTGACAATGATGCCGCGCCGCTCGCGAACGTCCTTCAGTTCTTCCTCGACAACCTGATCGTAGGAGGTCGCCAATACAAGGTAATCGGTGATCCCTGCCGCTTTCAGTTCCTTCAAAAGCGGGAAATCCAGCGTCTCGTTCGGCCCCTGCAATTCGCGACGCAACATGTCGGCATCACTTTCCATCACGTAACGGAATGGACTTTCCAGCCAGGCCTTGGTGACCTGGTCCTGATGCTGGAACTGTTCCAGCCTTGCCGGTTTGCCGCGATCCCACACCACGGTCTCGGAACGGAACAGCGGATGCAAAGTCGGCCAAACCAGCCGTGCCCGCGCAATCGGAATACCGATGCCGGCAAGACGCTGGCACATCGTGTCGAACATGCCGGCGATATCAGGCTGACCCAGCGCCTGATCGATGAGCCATTCGCGGATCGGTCTTGCCAGGGCTTGATGCGACATGAGCGCTACCTTTGCTCGCTTTCGACGGGACCAACATGATTTGGCCCACCATAGATGGAGAATCTGGACGCGACTTCAATGCGAAGATCGGAGTGCAATCGTGTAAAGACGGCGATAAGCTTCTCGCAAGAGGGGCATTCCGCAATACCCCATCAAGAGGACGGCATTTGAAAAAAACGCGCAATCAGCTCGCGGAGCGCACCGCCACGACGGGCTACGGCTCGCTGCTGCAACGGTTTCGCCTGGGATCCGGCCTCGTTCTGCTGACCTATGTCATCCTGCACTACATCAACCATGCCGCCGGCCACATTTCGCTCGGCGCCATGGAAACAGTGCTCGGCTGGCAGGAAGCGATCTGGGGAAGTTGGCCCGGCCAGGTGGCGCTTTACGGTGCGCTCGTCGTCCATGTCTCGCTCGGGTTGGCCAAACTGCCAACCATCCGCACCTGGCGGCTGCCACTTTGGCAATGGGCGCAGATCGGGCTGGGCCTCGCCATTCCCTGGCTCCTCATCAGCCATATCATCTATACGCGCGGTGCCGACACGATGCTCGGCGTCGATGTCGACTATGCCCGCGAATTGACACTGCTGTGGCCGGGAGCCTGGATCGGTCAGTCGATCCTTCTGCTGATCGTATGGATACACGGTGCCATCGGCATCCATTTCTGGCTGAGAATGAAACGCGGCTACCAGCGCTGGTTCCCGCTTGTTGTCGCCTTCGCCATATCGCTGCCAGTCCTTGCCCAGACCGGCTGGATGGCGGCAGCGCGGCGCCACTACGACGCCACCCTTGCCGCAGCGAACGCTGGTGACCCTGCCGGCCAGATACGCCTGGAAGAGAATCACGAATTCATCTCGCAACTGATTTCGGCGATGCGGCCGATCGAGTATTCGGCCCGTGACATCGCGCTGGCCGTCATCGTGATCATGCTGGCGATCATGGTGATACGCTGGGTGCTCCAGCGCTTCGCAAAAAAGGTCCGCGTCACCTATGGTGACGGCACCGTGGTGACGGCGCCGCCGGATCAGACACTTCTCGATATCAGCCGTGCCAACGGCATTCCCCACATGTCGGTCTGCGGTGGCCGGGCGCGCTGTTCGACCTGCCGCACGCTCATCGTGGAAGGTCTGGAAAACTGTTCCCCCGTTACCGATGCCGAAAGACTTCTGCTCGACAAGCTCAATGCCGATGAAGACATTCGCCTCGCCTGCCAGTGCCACGTACGCGGCGATATCCAGGTCCGCCCGTTGATCCAGCCGGGCAACAGTTATGCCGCTCTGCGTACCATCGACCCGCTGGGTTGGGGTGTCGAGCGTGAGGTCGCGATCCTTTTCCTCGACATTCGAGGATTTTCCCGCATTTCCGAAAAGAGCCTTCCTTACGACGTCGTCTTCATCCTCAATTCCGTGTTCAGCGAGGTCGGCGCCGAGATCGAGGCAGCCAACGGCTATATCGACAAATTCATGGGTGACGGGCTGATGGCGATCTTCGGCCTGTCCTCGCCGCCGCGCCAGGCAAGCCGTGACGCCATCAGGGCTGCACTCGCCTCCGAGGCGGCCGCGCGCGCGTCCAGCCGCATTCTCACCCACCACCTGTCGGAACCGATTCGCATCGGTATCGGCGTCGACATCGGCACAGCCGTGATCGGCCGCATCGGCCGTACTTCCGACCAGGTGGCACCTTCGCGCCTGACAGCGATCGGTGACACCGTCAACATCGCCGCGCGGCTGGAATCGGCTACCAAGGAACTGAATTGCCCGATTGTTCTTTCCAGCCGGGCAGTCGATGCCGCCGGCATCAAGCTGACGAAGGAAATCGGAGATCGGGAAAAAATCAGTGTTCACAATATCTCCGAGCCTGTTGATATCGTCGCCATTCGCGATCTTGGCGCCCTTCGCACCGGCCTCGGCGAAACCGACCCTTCGCAACGCAAAGCCGGGCACACCGGCCCCACGCGCTGGTTTCCCATCGCTTCAAGGATCGTGGCGAACGGATGGACGAACGCGAAAAAATCTGGATAGTCTCCCCGACAAGGGCTTTTGCCACGGGTTTTCCCTGCTATCGTAGGGCGATTGTGACTGGTATGCGGGATTGGCGATCGAAAAGCGGTTGCCTGGGGCTCCCGGGCCTGTTGAAGAACCGCGAATGTGCGGCAAGAAGACTTGCTTGGGCCAGGGGAACGCCTTGAATCAGATCGAACCGAATCTCCTTAAATACATATGGATGAATTCGCGGCGCGATCAGCTCTGGATGCTGGTCGTCATCCTTGCCTCCATGCCCTTCTACTTTCTCAGTCTCGACCTGCCCAAGCAGATCGTCAACGGCCCGATTCAGGGCCGTGGTTTCGAAAATCCCGATGACACCGCTTTTTTCCTGACGACCTATCTGCCGATACCCGAATGGCTGCTTTCCCCGCCGATCAAGATCTTCGACGGCTTCGAACTCGACCGTATCGCCTATCTCTTCGCGCTGTCGGGCGCCTTCCTGGTGCTGGTCGCCGTCAATGGCGGCTTCAAGCGCTACATCAACACCTACAAGGGCCGCATGGGCGAGCGCATGCTGCGCCTCCTGCGCTACCAGCTGTTCGATCGCGTGCTGCGCTATCCCCTGCCCCGTTTCCGCCGCACCAAGGCGTCCGAGATCGCCTCAATGATCAAGGACGAGGTCGAGCCGATGGGTAACTTCATCGGCGACGCCTTCACCCAGCCGCTGTTCCTGGGCGGCCAGGCAATCACCGGCCTCACCTTCATCTTTTTGCAAAACGTGCCGCTCGGCTTCATCACACTGGTCATCGTCGTCTTCCAGGCCTGGCTCATTCCGCGCCTTCGCCGCCGCCTGATCGTGCTCAACAAACAACAGCAGATCGAGGCGCGGCAGATGGCCGGACGTTTGGGAGAAGTCGTCGAGAGCATCCAGGAGGTGCATACCAACGACACCACCAATTACGAGCGGGCGAACATCGCCAAAACGTTGAACAGCCTTTATTTCCTGCGTTTCGAAATTTTCCAGCGCAAGTTTTATATCAAATATCTCAACAACATGCTGATCCAGTTCCTGGCGTTCCTGTTCTATGCTGCCGGGGGCTATCTGGCGATCCGCGGCTCGCTCGACATCGGTCAGCTCGTCGCCGTCATCGCCGCCTACAAGGATCTCCCCGACCCGATTCGCGGCCTGATCGACTACGACCAGCAGCGCCTCACCGTCGACGTGCGCTACAAGCAGATCGTCGAACAATTCGCGGCCGACGATCTGCAGGATCCCAGTCAGCAGCGCATCGCCGACGAGCCTGTTGCCCCGCTCAAGAAGGGATTCGACATCGTCAACCTGCAGGTCATCGACGAGACGGGTTCGAAGCTGATCGAAAAGGCGACCACGCAGATCGATATCGGCGAGCAGGTCTGCGTCGTCGGTGCGGTCAATTCCGGCGCCACCCATTTCACCGAGATCGTGGCGCGGCTCTTGCGCCATTCTTCCGGCCGGATCGAACTCAACGGTCATCCTATCGAACAACTGCCCGAATACATTACCGGTCGCCGTCTCGGCTATGTCGACGCCAGCACCTATTTTCCGCAGAATACCATCTTCGATACGCTGACCTATGTGCTGAAGAACCAGCCTGTCACCGCGCACGATCGCAGCGAGGAAGAACAGGCCCAGTACCAGATCGAGCTGGCCGAGACGCGCCGCGCCGGCAATACCGAGCTCGACATCGAAGCAGACTGGATCGATCGCGAGCGGCTCGGCGTCAAGAGCGATGAGGGGCTGATCGAGGAAATCCACAAGGTGCTGGTCGACCTGGATTTCGCCGACGATGTACGCGCGCTCGGTCTGCGCGGCACGCTCGATCCGGCACGCCATCCGCTGCTCTGCGAGGCGTTGGTCAAGGCGCGCCACCGCTTCCGAAGCCGCCTGACGGAACTGGGTCTCGATGGAATCGTCGAACCGTTCGAGCCCGAGCGTTACAACAACCAGGCCACGATCGGCGAAAACCTGCTGTTCGGCACGGCGGTCGAACCGGCCTATAACCCGGCGCATTTCCCTTCAAACATCATGGTGCGCTCGGTTCTGGCCGAAACCGGTCTCGAGGAACGCCTGTTCGAGATGGGCAAGGAAGTCGCCGCGACCACGGTCGAACTGTTTGGTGATCTGTCCGCCGACAACCCGTTCTTCGACCAGCTCGACTACATGGATGCCGAGGAGATTCCCGAATACCGTGCGGCACTCAACAGGATCGGACACCTTAGGCTTGAGGAAATCAGCGACATCGACCAGAAACTCATTCTCAAGCTGCCTTTTGCCTATGTCGAGACACGCAATCGCCTTGGCCTGCTCGACGACGAGTTGAAATCGACGATCGTCGAGGCCCGCCGCAAACTGCGCGATACACTCGAACAACTGGCAACGCCTCCGGTCAGCTTCTTCGACCCCGACCGCTATAATGCAGCCGCCAGCGTGATGGACAATGTTCTGCTCGGCCGCATCTCGTCGACCGTCGCCGAAGCGCCGGAAAGGGTGACGAACGCCATCCGCAAGCTGCTTGCCGAAATGGAACTGACCGATGACATCTTCCGCATCGGTCTGGAATTCAACATCGGCACCGGGGGGAAAAGGCTGTCGGAGACGCAGCGCCAGAAGCTGCACCTGGCGCGCACGCTGCTCAAGCGCCCCGATTTCCTCATCGTCAACCAGGCGCTCAACGCCCTTGACGGCCGCCTTCAGCGTCAGATCATCGAAGCCGTGCTCGCCCGTTCCAAGGGCCGCGACGGCGAGCGCTTCGGTGTCATCTGGTCGCCGATGAGTGTCGGTATTTCAGAATTGTTCGACCGCGTACTGGTCTTCGAGAACGGTGTGCTTGTGGCCGATGGCAAGCCGTCGCAACTGGCCAGGGAATCAGGCGCTTACAGCGAGCTGATCAGAGCGTGAAGCAAAAATAACATGCATGCGACCAGCCGGATAACTACATGAACAGGGACAAGGAGAGGATGGGCTGATGGCTACTTTGAGCGACGAAGTGGACATGCTGCGGCGCATTCCCCTGTTTGCGGCGATCGATCCCGGCAAGCTCAAACTGCTTGCCTTTGCGTCCGACCGCATGATCTATCGCGACGGACAGCCGATCTGCCGTCAGGGCGAAGTCGGTGATGCAGCCTATGTCGTGGTTAAGGGCGTGGCCGATATCGTGGTTGAGACGAATGGCGGTGAAATCGTCGTTGCCGAAGCCAAGGAAAATGCCGTGATCGGTGAAATCGCCATCCTTTGCGATGTGCCGCGTACGGCAACAGTGCGCGCGCGTGGCGAATTGACCGCGCTCAAGATCAAGAAGGAGCATTTCCTGGGCCTGATGATGGATTTCCCCAAGCTTGGCATTCAGGTGATGCGCGAACTGGCGCTTCGCCTGTCGCGCACAACCTCCGAACTGACCGAGGCTCGCCGCGAACTAGAAGCCCTCAGGTCTGGCTGACGGACGCGGAGCATTCATGGTGGTTCACAACAGCCGCGACATCTTCGCCGTCACCTTCTGGGGGGTTCGCGGCACGCTCGCTTCACCCGGGTGCGAGTTCAAGCGGACCGGCGGCAACACGATTTGCGCACAACTCAGATGCGGCGACCGTACCATCATCTTCGATGCCGGCACCGGCATTCGCGCGCTTGGCAGCCATTTGATCGAACAGGCCGAGATACGCCGGATCGACCTTATGCTGACACATGTCCATTACGACCATGTCGAGGGTCTTCCCTTCTTCGCCCCCTTTTTCTCTCCCGATTTCAAGGTCGATGTCTGGCTGGGGGAGATCGACGGCGCCTCCTCCACCGAGGATGCCGTCAAGGGCCTGATGCGCCGGCCCTATTTCCCTGTCGGCCCGGACGTGTTCCAGGCCGGCATCACCTATCGTGAAGTCGCCACCCATGCAGCCTTCGAACTGGGTGATGGCATTTCGATCAGAACCGCGCCGATGAACCATCCCGGCGGCGCGACCGGTTACCGTATCGACTATCGCGGCCGATCCTTCGCCTTCGTCACCGATACCGAGCATGTGATGGGCGAAACGGATATGGGGATCGTCGACCTGATTTCGGGCGTCGACTGCTTTGCCTACGATTCCAGCCTGACCGACGCCGAACTGCCCGATTTCGCCGGCTATGGCCACTCCACCTGGGAGGAAGGCCTGCGGCTGCGCGACAAGGCCGGTGCCGGCGCCTTTCTGGCGCTGCATCACATGCCCTTTCGTACCGACGACGAACTCGACGCCATCGAAGTCGCGATCAAGAAATGGCATCCACCCAGTGGCGTAGCCCGCGAGGGTCAGACCATCAAGCTCTGACGATCCGCGAAGCCGACCTTCACCGCCAATCGGGCCGAAAGGGCGGATACGCCGCCGAACCGGTCATTGCTTGCCCGAACGATCACGCCCGGAATCTTCACCGATGCCGGGTCCACCGGTGTTGTCCGGCGCGAAATCGCCATTGCTGTTCGTGGTTCCGCCTCGCGTGGCTTCCTGCGCTGCCCGCGCCGAGCATGCCACGGTCGGCACCCGCCACTGGCGCTGAAAACGGCTCTGGTTCTCGCTCAGCCTGAACTGAGCCGCCTCTTGAGTGCGCGATCGCTGGCGTGAGCGCAGGAAGGGCAAACGTTCGATATCGGACGGCGAGCGCACCTCGATGATGTCGCAGGAGCGGCTGACATTCATGCAGGCCTGCGCGCTGGTGCATACCCGCAGCGCGCCCCTGAACAACACGACCTTGGTGTTCCCGGTCGGTTCATCCACATAAACGTCGAAAATCGTCCCGCGTACACCGATGGCGGATAGCGGTGTTTGGATATTGAACGCCTTCTTGGGTGAATCGCCGGTGATGAAACGAAAGGCGCCCTTGGTCACTTTGAGCGTCGCGGCGGAAAAGCCCTTGTCCGAAACCACGAAATCGTCGAGCGAGATCGCGGAATTCTCGCCGACGATGACCAGCGAATCGTCATTCAGCCTGAGTTCGCCGTGCGAGTCGGCACCCGCGGCGATTGTTTCGGCGTCAAACACCGGATCGGCAACCGCCAGCCGTCGCGCCGCGCTTTTATCCTGCGATCCGGTCACCGTGTTGTGGATTGCAGAAGCCTCGCCGAGCTTGTCGGCCGCCATCGAAACGGTGGCCGACCCGGCGACGATAAAGAGCGCCAGAGCCGCTGCAAACCGAAAGATGCCAGACCTGCCCGACCCGCACCACGGGATCGGTGTGTTCATGAATGCTCGCATGAATTTTCCGCATCCGTTCAGGAGGCAATTCTCTTGCCAGTGGACAATCGCCCCTGAAGCTGTCGGAACATAACCGCAAGCTTCGCCAAAGGCCATAGCGCTTACGTGACGGAAGTCACACTGCAAACAGCCACCTAAACATCCTGAAGCGCCCCTTTTTGGGCGTTGGACATGGTTACGCCAATCGCCTAGCTTTCCCCACCGCCCGTGCGCGTCACACGGCGTTGCCGATTCTTTCCGGGACCCTCATGCGATTATTGAAGAACCCGCGCATCCTTGTCTTCCTGGCAGCGATCCTCGTATTGGCCGGGGCGCGCCAGCTTCGCCTGTACGATCCCCCACTGATCGCCTCATTGCGCGACCTGACCTTCGATTCCTATCAGCGCATCAAGCCGCGCCAGCCGCTTGGCCAGCCGATTCGCATCATCGATGTCGATGAAGCCTCCATCGCCGAGTTCGGCCAGTGGCCGTGGCCGCGCACCCGCATCGCCCAGATCGTCGACCGTGTACGAGAACTGGGAGGCGCCTGCATCGCTTTCGATATCGTCTTTTCCGAGCCCGACCGCACCGGCCCGGCAGGCATGCTTGCCGAATTGAAGGAACGAGAGGTGCCCGACCGCGCTACGCTGGAATCGATGATCGCCTCCATTCCCGACAACGACACGGTCCTTGCACAGGCGATGGAGAAGACACCAACCGTGCTCGGTTTCTTCAACGAACCGAATTCGAAGCTCGGCCTTCCCGAACCGAAAGCGGGTTTCGCCATGCTTGGCGCCGATCCGGCACCGGTGCTCCAGACAATCACGTCGAGCGTGATGAGCCTGCCCATCTTTCGCAAGGCTGCGCTCGGCTCTGGCTCGATCACGCTTACCCTCAACAAGAACGACGACATCATTCGCCGTGTGCCGATGTTCATGAAAGCGTCGGAGGGCCGCAAATATCCAAGCTTGGCGCTCGAGGCGCTCCGGGTTGTACTGGGCGCTAAAAGCTATGTTCTCAAGACGAGCGAGGCGAGCGGCGAAGTCAGTGGCGGCGGTCTCGCCATGACAGCTTTCAAGGTCGGCCAGTTCGAGGTGCCCGTCAACGAATATGGCGAATTGTTGATCTATTATTCGAGGAACGATCCGAGCCTATACATCCCTGCCAGGGACATTCTCGATCTCCCCGACGAACAACTCGAGCCGCTGATCAAGGGACATATCATTTTCGTTGGTGCATCCGCAATCGGCCTGCGCGACCTGCGCATCACCTCTCTGGGCGAAAGCGTGCCGGGCGTCTTCGTCCACGCCCAGATCGTCGACCAGATTCTCTCCAACGCATTTCTCAGCCGGCCCGACTGGGCAACCGGTGCGGAACTGGCGACCATGCTCGTCGCTTCGCTGCTGCTGGTCGGCCTGTTGCCGTTCGTCGGCGCGGTCGCTTCAGGCATATTGGGTGCGCTGGTCGCCGCCGCGATGCTGGCCGGAAGCTGGTACGCCTTTTCGAGTTACGGCATCCTGCTCGACCCCGTCTTTCCGATGCTGACGGCCGCCGTGGTCTTTCTGGCCGCGACGATCTTCAATTTCGCCTACGCCGAGCGCGAGAAGCGCTTCGTGCGCGGCGCCTTCCAGCGCTACATCGCGCCGGATCTGCTGAAAAAGCTGGAAGACCATCCCGACATGCTGCGGCTCGGCGGCGAGATCCGCGACATGACGCTGATGTTCATGGACGTGCGCGGCTTCACCCCGATCTCCGAAAAACTGACGCCGGAAGAACTGGTCACCTTCCTCAACCAGCTTCTGTCGCCGCTTTCCGACGCGATCCTGGCGCACGAAGGAGCGATCGACAAATATATCGGCGATTCCATCATGGCCTTCTGGAATGCGCCGCTCGACGTCGACGACCACCGCAGGAAGGCCGTCCGCACAGCACTCGACATGACCGCCATCGTCGAGGAACTCAACCGCAACGACGCCTTCGGCTTCCGGGCGGCCGGCAAGGGGGTGGGCGACGTCCAGATTGGCGTCGGGATCAATTCGGGCGATGCCTGCGTCGGCAATATGGGTTCGATGAGCCGTTTCAACTACTCGGTGGTCGGAGATACGGTCAACGTCGCCGCGCGGATCGAATCCTCTTGCAAGGTGGTTGGCTGGCCGGTGCTGGTGTCCGAGGACACGGCCGAAGCGATCGAGGATTTCGCCCTGCTCGAAGCCGGTGCCATCGCGCTCAAGGGCAAATCCCGGCCTGCCAAGCTCTATGCCGTGATCGGCGACGAGACGCTGGCGCAAACCGCGGACTGGCAGACGATGCGTCAACGCCATGAAGCCTTTCTGGAAGCGCTCGCCGCCGGAAAGCAGGACGAGGTCGAGCCTCTCAAGCAGGCCTGTCTTGCCGTGGCGCCGCCCGGCCTTGACCAATTCTACAGCGAACTCGCCGCCGCCGGCGCAAGCCGGCTCGCCGCCGAATAGGGGCGGACGCCATGGCGGGCGACACTCCCGTTATCGTCTGGTTGCGCACCGATTTGCGTGTGGCCGACAATCCGGCGCTGCATCACGCCACCGCGACAAGCGCGCCGATCCTGCCGCTCTATGTCCACGACACTCAATCGAAGGGATTGCGTGCGCCGGGCGCGGCACAGAACTGGTTCCTGCATCATGCACTTGCCGGATTGAATGACAGGCTAACGCGACTAGGCACCCCGTTGGTCACCGCGAAAGGCGCAGCTTCACCAGTACTCGACCGTCTGATCGCGCAGACCGGAGCGAGCGCCGTCTACTGGAATCGTCGCCACGTCCCCGCAGAATTCGAGCTCGACCGCGCCATCGAGGATCGGCTGAAGCAAGGGGGCATCAAGGTCGAAACCTTCCGCGCCGGCCTTTTGCACGAACCTTCGCACGTGTTGAGCGCTTCCGGCCAATCATTCAAGGTCTTCACGCCGTTCTGGCGCGCCTTCCAGCGCACAATTACACCGAGAGCACCCTGCCCTGCGCCAAAGCGCATTCAAGGCTTTGCCGGTGCGCCGCAAAGCCTGCCGCTCGACGAACTCGGCCTGTTACCAACCAAACCCGACTGGGCCGGCGGCCTGCGCGAGACATGGCGAGCGGACGAAGATGCAGCCCATGACGTTCTTGACGAATTCAACCGGCATGGTCTGGCAGGCTATGCCGAGCGGCGCGATTATCCCGGCGAGAGCCATGTTTCGCGCCTGTCGCCCTATTTGCGCTGGGGCGTGATCTCGCCCTATCAGGTCTGGCATGCGGTCCGGTCCGCCGGGGGCACGCAGGCGGACGAGGAGAAGTTCCTGCAGGAAATCGCCTGGCGGGAATTCTGGTATCAACTGCTCGCCCATTTTCCCGATCTCGCCAGTCGCAATTTCCATGAGAAATTCGACCATTACCCGTGGGTTGGGGATTCACCGCATCTCGAAACCTGGAAGATGGGAAAGACCGGCTATCCGATCGTCGATGCCGGCATGCGCCAATTGTGGGAGACCGGTTACATGCACAACCGCGTGCGCATGATTACGGCCTCCTTTCTGGTCAAGCACCTGATGGTCCACTGGCAAATCGGCGAAAAGTGGTTCTGGGATACGCTCATCGACGGCGACCCGGCGTCCAATCCGGCAAGTTGGCAATGGGTCGCCGGCTCCGGAGCGGATGGTCAGCCCTTTTTCCGTATCTTCAATCCGGTAACGCAGGCGGAGAGGTTCGATCCTTCCGGCGCCTATGTCCGCCGCTTCGTGCCCGAGATCGCCGCACTGCCGGACCGGCACCTGCATGCGCCATGGCTGGCGCCCGAAAATGTGCTTGAGCAATGCGGCATTCGTCTGGGCGAAACCTATCCCTGGCCGGTGGTCGATCACAAAAAGGCGCGCGAGTGCGCGCTACGGGCTTTCCGGCAATTGGGCAATCAGGGTTAGGCTGTATCGACGCAAGAAAAAGGGGAACGTCTTGCGACGTTCCCCCCTGTTGCCTCAGAGCAAGGAGCCCGCCGATGGAAATCGTTCGGTCCCCAATGATCATCTACGAGCCGAATAAGACGGAAAAAAGATCGGCTGCACGCTTTACCTGCTCAACCGTTCAATAACGGAAAAACCTTCCGCCAAATGCCCCTTGCAAGAAGCATACGAATTGGCCTGAAGCGCGAAATTGCGCTAACAGGTTTCGTTCGAAACCATGAAAATCGGTCAAGCGCATGACCGTTACCACAGCAGGCACCATGATCCGCCAATCCTCTCTCGACGCCATCGGCGACACGCCACTCATCAAGCTGAAAAAGGCATCCGAACTGACCGGCTGCACCATTCTCGGCAAGGCCGAGTTCGCCAATCCCGGCCAGTCGGTGAAGGACCGCGCCGGCAAATTCATCATCGAGGACGCGGTAGCCAGGGGTAAAATCCAGCCGGGCGGCACCATTGTCGAGGGTACGGCCGGCAACACCGGCATCGGTCTGACCGTCGTCGCCAACGCCATGGGGTTCAGGACGGTCATCGTCATTCCCGAAACCCAGAGCCAGGAAAAGAAGGACATGATCCGCCTGATGGGCGCCGAACTGGTCGAGGTACCCGCCGTGCCCTACCGAAATCCGAACAATTACGTGAAGGTCTCCGGCCGGCTCGCCGAACAGTTGGCGAAGAGCGAGCCGAATGGCGCAATCTGGGCCAACCAGTTCGACAATGTCGCCAATCGTGATGGCCATATCGTCACCACCGCCGAGGAGATATGGCGCGACACCGGCGGCATGATCGACGGCTTCGTCTCGGCGGTTGGCACCGGCGGCACGCTCGCCGGGGTCGGCATCGGGCTTCGTCAAAAGAACAAGGACATCAAGGTCGCGCTCGCCGACCCGATGGGCGCCGCGCTCTACAGCTATTACACGACGGGCGAGTTCAAGTCGGAGGGAAGCTCGATCACCGAAGGCATCGGACAGGGCCGCATCACCGCCAATCTGGAAGGCTTCACGCCGGATATGTGCTTTCAGATTCCCGACGACGAAGCGGTACCAATCATCTTCGACCTGCTCGAGCATGAGGGCTTGTGTCTTGGCGGCTCGACCGGCATCAATGTCGCCGGCGCCATTCGTCTGGCGATGGAGTTTGGCCCCGGCCATACCATCGTGACCATGTTATGCGACTTCGGCACACGCTATCATTCCAAACTGTTCAACCCGGATTTCCTGCGCTCGAAAAACCTGCCGGTCCCTGCATGGCTCGAACGCAAATCAGGGATCGAAATTCCGTTTGAAGACGCCTGAAGCCGTATTGGAAAAACCCATGCCTTTCGAAACCCGTCTCGCCTTTCTCGACGACGCCTACCAGACCGACTGCGAAGGCACCGTGCTGGCCGTCAACGACCGCGGCGGCATCATCCTCGACGCCACCAATTTCTATGCCACCAGCGGCGGCCAGCCGGGCGACACCGGCTGGCTGGAGCGTTCCGACGGCTCGAAGATCGCCATCGCCGCCACCGTCTCCGGCGAGACCAAGCAGGAGATCGTGCTGGTTCCGGCCGCTGGCGAGCCATTGCCCGAAATCGGCGAGAAACTCATCGGCCATATCGACTGGGAACGGCGCCACAAGCTGATGCGCATGCACACGGCCTGTCACATCCTTTCGGTCGTCTGCCCCTATCCCATCACCAGCGCCAATGTCGGCGAGGAGGAAAGCCGGGTCGATTTCGATCTGCCCGAGGCGGGCGTCACCAAGGAGGACGTCACCACGCAGATGATGGCACTCGTCGCTGCGGACCAACCCGTCTATGCAAGCTGGATCAGCGAAGCTGAGTTCGACGCCAATCCGGACATCGTCAAGTCGAAAAATGTCCGCCCGCCGCGCGGCGCGGGGCGCATCCGCCTTGTCGCCATCGGCGAGGACGCCTCGGTCGACAGCCAGCCCTGCGGCGGCACGCATGTGGCGAAGACCGGAGAGGTCGGCGAAATCCATATCGGCAAGATCGAGAAGAAGGGACGCGAAAACCGCCGTTTCCGCATCCGTTTCGGGCCGCTGCCGGTCAATTGATTTGCCCAATCATGTTGCCCAATCACTTTGCATTGCCTTGACGCGCACCGCTGGGTAGAGGAATGCCATGAGCGAACCACGCCCCTTCACCGTTGCGCCCGACGAATTGCAGGCACGCCTCGGCGAACCGAACCTGCGGATCGTCGACGGTTCGTGGTACCTGCCGGTTCAGGGCCGTGACGGCCGCGCTGAATTCGATGCCGGGCGCATTCCTGGCGCGGTCTATTTCGACCTCGACGCAATCAGCGATCAGGCTTCGCCCCTGCCGCACATGCTGGCGACACCCGGTGCTTTCGCCGCCGCCATCGGCGCCATGGGCATCAGCGAGACGAACGACATCGTGGTCTATGATGGGCCGGGCCTGTTTTCTTCAGCCCGCGTATGGTGGAATTTCCACGTCATGGGCGCAAAGTCGGTTCGCGTGCTCGACGGCGGCTTCGACCTTTGGAAGGCGCAAGGCCGCCCGGTCGAAAACGGCGCGCCAAAGCCGCACGAACCTGCTGTCTTCAATACGGAGTTCGATTCCGGCCGCGTGCGTTCGATCGCCGACATCCGCGCCAATCTGAAGCTCGGCGAACAGTTGATCCTCGACGCCCGGCCCTATGGCCGTTTCACCGGCGAGGAACCCGAACCGCGCCCCGGTCTCACCTCCGGGCACATCCCCGGCGCCCAGTCCATGCCGGCCCATATCTTCTCGGTCGACGGCAGGCTGAAGGACATTGCCGAACTCAAGGAGATGTTCGCGGCCAATGCGCTCAAACCCGGGCGTCACGCCATCACCTCTTGCGGTTCCGGCGTGACGGCGGCCATCATATCGCTGGCGCTCGAAACGATAGGCCATAGCGAAAATTCGCTGTATGACGGCTCATGGGCCGAATGGGGCCAGGCGGAAAATGCCCCTGTCGCAACATGGGAATGAAGACAGCATAACGAGGAGCAGGCCGGGCATGGCAAAGGCGAGGAAGAATGCGAAGAAACTTGTCGCCCAAATCACCTATCTGGAAATGAAAGCGCGCCCTTCCCTTCATTTCCCCATGCCGTCGAGACCGCAACTGGCACTGATGCGCACCGCCAGCATGCCGATCGCCTATTACCGCTACCTCTATGGCGAGGTCGGTCGTGCCCATCACTGGTTCCTGCGGCGTGACCTCGATGACGACGCGCTGTCAGCCATCGTCCACGCCGAGACCACACAGATCGACGTGCTTTATGCCGATGGTTGCCCCGCCGGTTTCTTCGAACTCGACTTCTCCCCCCTGCCCGAGACGGTCGAACTGTCCTATTTCGGCCTCACCCCGGACTATATCGGCCTTGGCCTGAGCAAGTGGTTCCTGTCATGTGCAATCGAATCGGCCTGGGACAAGGGGCCGGAGCGCATCACCGTCCACACCAACACGCTTGATCATCCCGCCGCGCTGCAGCTCTACCAAAGGCTTGGTTTCGAACCGGTCGGCACCGGTGAGGAAACGGTCAGGGTCTGGGAGGACTAATGCATGAAACGGGTGGCGGTGCGGTTCAGGCGCTGCCAGATGGGACAATCCGAACTCTATTGATGGAGAGCCCGCATGAGCATCCGTTTTGTCGCACTCGATACTGACACTGTCCGCAGCCTGCAGAACGGCGGAACCGACGCCTATGGAAACAAGCCTGTCCGCCTGACTTCGGATGGCGGCGCCATACCTTGCCGTCATTGCCTCAAGCCCGTGACGAAGGGTGACGATTATCTGGCTTTGGCTTTCAGCCCGTTCCGCATACGCCAGCCCTATGCCGAAACCGGACCGATCTTCCTGCATGCCGATGAATGCGAGCGTGCCGGAGACAGCGCCGAGCCGGCTGCCATGTACGATGGCAGGGAATTCATCCTGCGCGGTTATCGCGACAATGACTGGATAAATTATGATGTCGCAGAAGTCGTGCCGGCGGAAAAGCTGGTCGAAACCGCTGAACGCATGCTTTCACGCAACGACGTAGCCTATGTCCACATGCGTTCAGCTGAGTTCAACTGCTACCACTGCCGTGTCGAGCGCGCCGCCTAAACGGCATGGCTGGCCTCAGGCAGAATGCACCTGCTGCTGCGCCGCGCGGGTGTTGGCGACGCGGCTCAGCCCGAAAATCACGGCAAGCGTTGTCAGATAGACGAGCAATTCGATCTCGCTCGGCCGGTCCATGTAGCCGACCAGCGTGTGCAGGACGCGGCCGAACAGGCTTGTCTGCGGCAGTAGCCAGGAGGTGTTCCAGACCGTCTTGCCCAAAACCGTGATCGCGCCGGCCTGCTCGAGGAAAGCGACCGCCTGCGCAGCCATGCCGGCGGCGAGGAAGGCGATCAGCGCACTCGTCACGGCGAACAGATAGCGAACCGGTATATGCACGAGACCCAGATAGGTTAGCGCGGTGAACCCGGCGCCGAGCGCCAGTCCGGCGAGGCCGCCGACAAACAGCGACCATGGCGTTTCGCCGCCGGACACGATGATGCCGTAGAGGAACAGGACGACCTCCGATCCTTCGCGCAGCACCGCTACCCCGACAACGATCGCGAGCGCTGCCACACTGCGCGCGCCCGATGCCACTTCGGCGCCTGTCGCCTTGAGTTCACCGGCCAGTTGCCGCCCGTGCGAGGTCATCCAGATATTGTGCCAGGACAGCATGACGACGGCGACGGTAAGGATCGTCGCGTTGAAGTACTCCTGTCCCATGCCGGACAACGCCGAGGCGAGCCCCGTGGTGAACATCGCGACCAACAGGCTTCCGGCGATGCCGAACGCTACCCCGCCCGCAATCCAGCGCCGCGCATGCGCGACCGGTCGGGTTACCGCGAGCACGATGCCGACGATCAGCCCGGCCTCGATAACTTCGCGAAGAACTATGACAAGTGCTGCAAACATGTATGGACGGCTCCCGGGACGGCGTTATTCGCCGACCACGACATGGCCTTTCATGGTTGGCTTGAAATCGTTGTAGAATTCATAGGTGCCGGCATCGACCGGGCGAACCTTGACGATCACCTCGGCCCCGGCTGCAATGACCTTCTCGAAGCGCATGCCGCTCGACTCCACCTCCGCCGGCCTGGATGTCTTGTTGTAGAAGCGTAGCGTAAAGGGAAACCCGAACTTCGCGTGCACTTCGGCCGGCTGGAATGAATCATCGGTCAGGTCGATGTCGATTGGTTTTTCTGCCGTCTGTCCGGGAACGCCTGAAAAGCCGTACACGGCCAACAACACAACCGCAAACAAGGAAAGTTTACGCAATGAACAGTCGCGTGGAACCATGACCATCACCTGCCACAAGGGCGCTAATAACGTTGCAAATCGGAAACCATTGTTCACCTTGAAACCATCCCTTATCGGAAATGGCAAGATTATGCCAATTAATTCAACTGTTTAGAACTATTCTAATATAGTCCGCTTATTTGGCCGCAAATGGGTATCTGTCAATAAAAAAGCCCGGCGCATTGCCGGGCTTTTTCGCTCAGTCAGGCCAGTTTACGCCACCTGGGCAAGAACCTGTTGCGGCTCGACCATCTCATAGCCAAGCGCATCCGCCACTGCGCGGTTGGTGATCCGACCGCGATGGACATTGAGGCCGTTTCTCAGATGCGGATCGTCGACAAGCGCCTTCAGCCCCTTGTCGGCCAGTTGCAGACCGTAATACAGCGTCGCGTTGTTGAGTGCGCTCGCCGAGGTGACCGGCACGGCTCCCGGCATGTTGGCCACGCAATAATGGATGATGCCGTCGATCTCGTAGGTCGGGTGGGAATGTGTCGTGGCGTGCGAAGTCTCGAAACAGCCGCCCTGGTCGATGGCGACATCGACAAGCACCGCACCCTTCTTCATGCCGGAAAGCATGTCACGGCTTACGAGTTTCGGCGCGGCAGCACCGGGGATCAGCACGGCACCGACGACGACATCGGCCGAGAAGCACTCTTCCTCGATGACCTCAACGGTCGAATAGCGGGTATGCACGCGGCCGTTGTAGATGTCGTCGAGTTCACGCAGACGCGGGATAGACCGGTCGATGATCGTGACGTCGCCACCCAGGCCGATGGCCATCTTCGCTGCATTGTGGCCTACGACGCCGCCGCCGATCACCACCACCTTGCCCGGTAGCACACCCGGTACGCCGCCCAGCAGCACGCCGCGTCCGCCATTGGCCTTCTGCAGCGCGGTCGCACCAGCCTGAATGGCGAGGCGGCCGGCGACTTCCGACATCGGCGCCAGCAGCGGCAGGCCGCCGCGCGCATCGGTCACCGTCTCGTAGGCAATCGCGGTAACGCCGGATTCGACAAGTCCGCGGGTCTGTTCCGGGTCGGGTGCCAGATGAAGATAGGTGTAGAGAATCTGATCGTCGCGCAGTTGCGCCCATTCGGAGGACTGGGGTTCCTTGACCTTCACGATCATGTCGGACTGGGTAAAGACTTCGGCCGCCGTCTTGACGATCTTTGCGCCCGCCGCCTGATACTGGCTGTCGTCGGCGCCGATACCCGCACCCGCACCACTCTCGATAATGACGGTATGACCGTGCGAAACATACTCGCGCACACTGCCGGGTGTTAGCCCGACGCGATATTCGTGGTTCTTGATTTCCTTGGGGCAGCCGACACGCATGCTCGCCTCCGTCAAAGCGCGCTGGTTGAAGATTTGCCGATTATTACCGAAATCAAGTTCAATGTCCTTGCAAACATCCGGCTTTCCAGGCTCAAATTTCGTTGATAATTGCAGAAATCGGAACAAAAACGTAAATTTGGTGCAATATGGAACTGGACCGTACCGACCGTCTGATCCTGCAGGCATTGCAGGAAGACGCCCGAATACCCAATATCGAACTGTCCGAGCGCGTCGGACTGTCGCCATCAGCCTGTTCGCGCCGGCTGCGTCAGCTCGAACAATCCGGTGTCATTGAGGGATATCAGGCCGTCATCTCCAACAAGGCACTCGGCCAGACGATTACCGCACTCGTGCACATCACGCTGAAAGGCCAGTCGGAAGAGCATTTGCGCAAATTCGAAAGCGCGGTGCGCACCTGCCCGTATATCGTCGCCTGCTTCCTGATGTCGGGCGAGAGCGATTATCTTATCCGCGTCAACGCCCGCGACATGGAGCACTACGAACAGATCTACAAAAGCTGGCTTTCCGCCCTACCCGGTGTTTCACGCATCCAGTCGAGCTTCGCCATGCGCATGGTTGTAAACCGCGCAAATATCGACGCGGCGATGATGGACAGTCGCGACTAGGGGGGTCATCATAGGTGACGGGTTCAGGGGGAGGCAGGGGCAATATGGGACGCAGACTGGGACTGTCGGTTGGCATCCTTGTCGTTTTGGTGGTTGTCATCCTGTTGGGGCCAAGACCGGTAATTGACGAAACCATCCGTTTCGACACTTCGAGCATCGGCCCTGACATCGACAAGTATTTGGCGGCAAGCGAAGCACGGTTCAGCGACCTGAAACCCGGGGCGGAAAAGGAGGTGGTCTGGGTCGATCCGCAAACCAGGGCGAAAGCTCCACTGGCCATCATCTATATTCACGGCTTGTCGGCAACCAAGTGGGAAATCCGGCCGGTACCCGACAATGTCGCAAAGGCGCTTAGCGCAAATCTCTTCTATGCCCGTCTGAAAGGTCACGGACGCAGCGGCAAGGCAATGGCGACGGCGACCATGAACGACTGGGTAAATGACATGGCCGAGGCGATTGCTATCGGGGAGCGTATCGGCAATCGCATCGTCGTCATCGCCACATCGACCGGCGCCACGCTGGCGACCTGGGCCGCCGGCAATCCCAGACTGATGAGCAAGGTTATCGGCCTTGCTTTGATCTCGCCCAATTACGAAGCGCGCGGTTACTCGATCGGCCTAATCAACATGCCCTGGGGGCGGCAGATACTGCCGTTTTTTGTCGGCGAGACCCACAGTTTCGAGCCGCATAACGAGGAACAGGGCAAGTGGTGGACGACGTCCTATCCATCGACGGCGGGCCTGCCGATGGGCGCTCTGCAGAAAGACGTCCACGAAATGGATTATTCACGCATCACGGTTCCGGCATATTTCATCTTTTCACCCAATGATCAGGTCATGGTGCCAAGCGCAGTCATGGCGGTGGAAAGCGAATGGGGCGGGCCGAAAAAAATGCTCGAGGTGGAGAAGGCCGGTGACCCAAGCAATCATGTCATTGCCGGTGACATCCTGAGTCCGGACAATACCGAACGCGTTTCCAATGCCATCATCGAGTGGGTAAAGACACTAAAGCGGTGATTTTGCCTGTCGGGCGGGCTTGCATCAGGCAGGCTTGGCGTCCCGCGACAGCAGATAGATCGCCAGCACCATTGCCAGTGCGATGGCATAAAAGGCGAACAATGCCGAGTAGGCTGCCGGCCAGTCTCCGGCGTCGCCCAAACCGTCGACTAGTCTGCCTGTGACGAATTGCATGACCCCGGTGCCGCCGATCGAGAAGAAATTCATCAGCGTCACGCCGCGCCCCGTCATGTGAGCCGGGATGAAGGCCCGTCCATGCGCCATTTGCACAGCATAGCTGGCGCCGAACAGACCGATGACGAAGAACAACGTCGTCGCCGCGCCAACCGGCATTTGCGGTTCCACCGCCATCAGCGCCGCGGCCGCCACCACCACCGCATTGCCGGCGAATACCACCCATTTGCGGCTGTTGAACAGCCGGTCCATCGGTCCGTAGAACAGCGCGCCCAGCGAAAGCGCGATCGCCATCGCCAGCGCCGCGTGGCCAATTCCAGTGGCGCCGAGACCGTGCACGTCGCGCAGATAGGGGCCGACCCATAGCCCGCGAATGCCGGCAGCCACCGCATAGCCCAGGAAGATGCAGGGCAGGATCGGCCAAAGTGCGCGGATTTTCAAAAGCGACAGATAGCCTTCCGCATGAACGGAATCGCCCGGCTGTTCGGCTTTCGGATCGCGCACCACCACCAGGATGACGAACGCGGTCGCGAGCGTCATCGCTGCAAGCATCCACAGGGAAAATCGCCAGCCGAATATTTCGACGACGGAAGCCATCGGTGCCGAGCCCGCGATATTGCCGAGCGAGCCGACCGCGATGAAGGTCGAACCCAGCGTGGCGAAACTGGCGGCCGAATAGCTGCGCGCGAACAGATAGAAGGAGGCCATCAGGATCGGGGCGCAGCCGATACCGATCAGGCCCATCGCGATGATCACCTGCATGGGTGATTGCGCCGCGGCGAACAGCGCCGCGCCGCCCGCCCCGGCGATCGCGTGCAGGAAGGCTGCCGTGCGTCGTGGGCCGTAGCGGTCGAGCCAGGCGCCGACCGGAAACTGCATCAATGCAAAAGTCGCAAACCAAGCGCCTGACGCATAGGCCAGATCGGCAGGCGTCATCGCCAGTTCGTTCGAAAGATAAGGTACCAGCACCGCCAGGAACGAGCGGTAGAACTGGCTCAGCACATAGCCGACGCAAAGCGCGATAATCCCCGGCACATCTCCCCCCGCCGTAATCTGCTGGACGGCCCTATCCGCCTTTCCGGCAAATGACAAGCCACCGTTTCGCGCGCTCCGCTGGAACGACAGAGCCGGCAGTCAACCATCGTAACCGCCGGCTCCGATTGCGTCGAAGAATGCTCGAACCTACTTGCGAGGACCGCCCGGCCCACCCATGCGCCCCATTCCCATGCCCATGGTCGGCAACACGATCTCGTCGGCCACTTTCTTCTGGTCGTCGCTCAGCACGGCATAGAGCTTGTCCGCGGCTTCCTTGACGGTTTTGATTTCCTCGAGCCGCGCCTCCACGTGCGTTTCCTGTATCGTCAGGCGGTCGGGCAACGGTTTGTCGTAATAGGTGCCGTCCTGTATTTCCTCCATCATCGAACGCATCATGTCGTTGTGCGTTTCGGCGGTGGACTTCACAGCCTCGGCGAAATCGTCCCAGGCTTGCTTCTGGGCATCGGTGATCTTCATCTCCGCCTTCATGAAGGCCAGCCGACCGTCGATGCGGTCGAGCATTTCGTCGGCGCCATAGCCCATCATGCCGCGGCCCCAGCCGCCCTGCATTCGACCCTGGCCCATCATGCGGCCCATGCCCGGCCACCAGCCATTTCCCCAGCCATTCCCATTGCTGGCGGCAACCGCCGGCACGCTCAAAGCCATTACAAGCGCCAGCGCGGCGGCAGTCTTCTTCATTGTGGATATCGACATCTCGAATGGCCTCCAAAAGGGTTTTACGGTGACAGAAGAAATATGGATTGAATAGATGATGCGTTCCTTGATCCTAATCAACGGTTTGACAACATTACAGTTTTTTAATTTGTTATCGCCTGGAACGGCTTCCGCCTCTGATGCGGTAAGGGTTTCCTTGAATGTTGTGACCTTTTCGCCGTCATCGGGTTCGCCCTCACCCGCTCATCGCCAGGACAGGGACACGCTTCGGCGGCGCGGCTGCAGGCGGGTCCCTATCGTCCGACAGCACGCCCGGCTTTGTTCCGGTGGGTCCTTGCATCAACGGCGTTAAATCGCTAGATGCTGGCGACACATTGCCTGGTGGACCGGATTTCGTTTCCCGCAGGCCTTGGGGTGATTAGCTCAGTTGGTAGAGCAGCTGACTCTTAATCAGCGGGTCACAGGTTCGAGCCCTGTATCACCCACCAGTCTCTCAACATCGTACTTGCAGACACGCGCACGGCACGAAAAAGCCAGGCCGTTTATCCTCTTCGGCTTGCTCTTCCCATCCCGACGTTTGTCGGCCGACTTTCCACAGCCTTTACCCGAAAACGCCATCAGGACCGCGCTAGGTGGTTGAAATGACTACAAAAGCGCCAACTGTTCGGCTTGCTGAATAAGTTGCCAGTTACGGGGTTGAACTGCCGCAACGCCTCCTCTAGGCTCGTGTCAACGATAAAAAAGGGGATCAGTTTTGAACCGACAAGCCGACACCGGATCGCAGACCGGTTCGCGCACCATTGGCAATGGCGGCGCGTCAAGCCTACCCATGGTTTTGTTCGAGGAGGTTCAGAAATCCTATGATGGCGAGACTCTTGTCGTCAAAAATCTGAACCTCAATCTCGGCAAGGGTGAATTCCTGACCATGCTCGGGCCGTCAGGTTCCGGCAAGACCACCTGCCTGATGATGGTCGCCGGTTTCGAGACCGCCACCCACGGCGAAATCTATATCGAGGGCAAACCGATCAATTCCGTGCCGCCGCACAAGCGCGGCATCGGCATGGTCTTCCAGAATTACGCGCTGTTTCCGCACATGACGATTGCCGAAAACCTCGCCTTCCCGCTCGAGGTGCGCGGCATCAACAAGGCTGACGCGGCCAAGAAGGTCCAGCGCGCGCTGGACATGGTGCAGATGGGCGACGGCGGCTTCCATGGCCGCCGGCCGGCACAATTGTCAGGCGGCCAGCAGCAACGTGTCGCGCTTGCCCGCGCCCTGGTCTTCGAACCCGAACTGGTGCTCATGGACGAACCGCTCGGCGCGCTCGACAAGCAATTGCGCGAGCACATGCAGTACGAAATCAAGCATATCCACGAAACGCTCGGGGTCACCGTCATCTATGTCACGCACGACCAGAGCGAGGCGCTGACCATGTCGGACCGCGTCGCCGTCTTCAATGACGGCGTGATCCAGCAATTAGCGCCTCCCGAGGAGCTTTACGAAAAGCCGCAGAATTCCTTCGTCGCCCAGTTCATCGGCGAGAACAATACGCTGCACGGCACGGTGACCGAGATCAACGGCAATGAATGCAAGGTCCGTCTCGATGATGGCACCGAGTTGAAGGCCGAAAAGGTCAATGTCAACGCCGTCGGCGACAAGACAACGATTTCGCTCAGGCCAGAACGCGTCGAGATCTTTCCGACATCTTCGATCGACGACACGGTCGAGGGCATTGTCCAGGAATTGATCTATCTCGGCGACCACATTCGCGTGCGCATGAATGTATGCGGCAATGACGAATTCGTCGCCAAGGTTCGCAATCGCGGTGAGCGATGGGACCTCAAGGAAGGACAGTCGCACAAGATCGGCTGGAATGTCTCCGACTGCAAGGCGCTCGACTACACCGGCCCATGATCCGGCCCGCGACCAGCATGGCCGCACGGCACTGGCCGTACGGTTACACCGACCCGGACGGCACTGTCCGTCCGGCCAAGAAAAGAGAAGGAGTATCAAATGCAGCTCAAGACGTTGCTACTGGCAACTGCCGCCTCCGCCGCAGCGTTCGCGTTTGCGGCGCCGGCTTTCGCAGAAGATCTGCCGCCATGCGATAATTGCGCCGATACCATTACGGTCGTCTCCTGGGGCGGCGCGTATCAGAACTCGCAGGTCAAGGCCTATGCCGAACCCTACACCAAGCTGACCGGAACGAAATTCGTCTGGGACGAAAGCTCCGCGGAAGCCGTCGCCAAACTGCGCGCAATGAATGAAGCGGGTAATGTGACCTGGGATCTGGTCGACGTCGTCGCCGCCGATGCCATCCGTCTGTGCGACGAGGGTCTGGCCAAGGAAATCGACCCCGACACCGATCTGGCCGACGCGCCTGACGGCACGAAGGCTTCCGAAGATTTCGGCGAAATGCTCGTCTCCAGCTGCTTCATTCCACAGATCGTCTATTCGACAACCTTCGGTTATCGCACCGATGTCGCCGCATGGAACGGCAAGACGCCGACCAATATCTGCGACGTGTTCGATCTCAAGACCTTCCCGGGCAAGCGTTCGCTCGAAAAGCGCCCGATCAACAATGTCGAGTGGGCTCTGCTGTGCGACGGTGTGCCGAAGGACAAGGTCTACGACGTTCTGGCCACTGATGAAGGTGTCGCGCGCGCGCTTGCCAAGCTCGACACCATCAAGGACCAGGTCGTCTGGTGGTCGGCGGGCGCCGAAACGCCGCAGCTGCTCGCTGACGGCGAGGTCGTTATCGGCTCGACCTACAATGGCCGTCTGTTCTCGGTCATCGAGGAACAGCATCAGCCCGTCGCCATGCTGTGGGATGCACAGGTCTTCGACCTCGACGGATGGATCGTTCCGACCGGTCTTTCCGAAGACCATCTCAACCGGGTCATGCACTTCCTGAAGTTCGCCACCGACACCCAGCGTCTGGCGGATCAGGCGAAGTACATCTCCTACGGTCCGGCGCGTAAATCCTCGGCCCCGCTGGTCGGCAAGCATGCCGAACTGGGCATCGACATGGCGCCGCACATGCCGACCGATCCGAACAACGCGAAAAACACCTTTCTCTATAATTATGAATGGTGGGCGGACCATCGCGATGACATCGACGCCAAGTTCCAGGCCTGGCTGGCGAAGTAAGTAACAACGAATGTGCGACGGGGCCGGCAGCAACTGGCCCCGTCACACCCCCCAAACAATTGGTTTGCAAAGATAATCCATGAGCTCCGCGGTAACAGACACCATGCCCGCTTCCAGCGCCGGTGATACGGGTGCAGGAAAAGATGGCGTTGTTCTTGCCGCCGACGGCACGCCGCTCAAGATCAAGATCGCCCGCGCCGCCAGGCGCGAAAAGATGACCGCGCTGCTGCTCATTGCACCGCTGCTTATCTTCATCCTGCTCACATTCGTCGCGCCGATTGCCGACATGCTGTTCCGCTCGGTTGAAAACAGCATTGTCGAGGAGACGCTGCCCAGGACGATCGAGGCGCTCAAGGGCTGGGACGCATCCTCGAACCAGTTGCCGGACGAGGCCGTGTACGCCGCCCTCGCCGATGACCTGAAAATCGCCTTCAAGAACAAGACGCATACCCGTGTCGGTCAACGCCTCAACTATGAAAATACCGGCATGTCCAGCCTGTTCCGCTCCTCTGGCAGGCGTGTGGCGCGCATGAAGGAAGGCCCCTACAAGGAACAATTCCTCGAGATCAACAAGGGCTGGGGCGACCCGGAAACCTGGCGCACGATCAAGCAATTCGGTTCGCCCTACACATCGGGCTATTTTCTGGCCGCTCTCGACGCCGAAAAGCATAACGGCACGATCCAGATGAAGCCCGAGAACGAGCGCATCTACCTCTTCTTGTTCTGGCGGACGCTCTACCTGTCGGTCACCATCACCTTTACCTGCCTCCTGCTCGGCTATCCCGTCGCCTGGATATTGGCCAATCTGCCGCTCAGGACATCCAACCTGCTGATGATCCTCGTGCTTTTGCCGTTCTGGACGTCACTGCTGGTGCGAACATCGGCCTGGAAGGTGCTGCTGCAGCAGCAGGGCGTGATCAATGATTTCCTGGTGTGGACCGGACTGATCTCCGATTCCGGCCGTCTGGTGATGATCAACAATCAGACCGGCACGATCATCGCCATGACACACATCCTCATGCCCTTCATGATCCTGCCGCTCTATTCGGTTATGAAGACCATCGCGCCATCCTATGTGCGCGCCGCCAAAAGCCTCGGCGCAACCGACTGGACGGCATTCTGGCGTGTCTATTTCCCGTTGACCGTGCCCGGCATCGGCGCCGGCGCCATCCTCGTCTTCATCCTGTCGATCGGCTACTACATCACGCCGGAACTGGTCGGCGGCACGTCCGGCATCTTCATCTCCAACCGGATTGCCTACCACATCTCGTCTTCGCTCAACTGGGGTCTGGCCGCCGCCCTCGGTGTCCTTCTGCTCGGTGCCGTGATGATCCTCTACTGGCTCTATGACCGCATTGTCGGCATCGACAATGTGAAACTGGGATAGGTTCGGCCATGTCAGCACTCCCGGCCTACGCTTCGACCGGTCAACGGGTCTGGTACTACTCCTTCCGCGTCATTTGCGGGATCATCTTCTTCTTCCTGATCTTCCCGATCCTGGTGATCATCCCCCTGAGCTTCAATGCTGAGGACTTCTTCACCTTCACCAAGGAGATGCTGGCCTTCAAGCCGGAAGGCTATTCTCTCAAGCATTACCATGACTTCTTCACCAATCCCGACTGGCAGCAGGCACTGTGGAATTCGGTCAGGATCGCACCCATGGCCACCCTGCTTTCAACCGGCTTCGGCACGCTTGCCGCGATCGGCCTTTCACAACGCTCCGTGCCGTTTCGTTCGGTCATCATGGCCGTGCTGATCTCGCCGATGATCGTACCGCTGATCATCTCGGCCGCCGGCATGTATTTCTTCTATTCGCGCATCGGCCTGCAGGGTACCTATTGGGGTGTCGTCATGGCCCACGCCGCGCTCGGCACGCCTTTCGTCATCATCACCGTGACAGCGACGCTCGTCGGCTTCGACCGCTCTCTCGTGCGCGCCGCGGCCAATCTCGGCGCCAATCCGGTCACCACCTTCTTCAAGGTGCAGATGCCGCTGATCCTGCCTGGCGTCATCTCCGGCGCGCTGTTTGCCTTCATCACTTCCTTCGACGAGGTCGTGGTCGTGCTGTTCGTCGGCTCGGCTTCCCAGAAGACCCTGCCCTGGCAGATGTTCATCGGCCTGCGCGAGCAGATTTCGCCGACCATTCTGGCGCTGGCGAGCCTGCTTGTTGCCGTCTCGGTGATCCTGTTGATGACGCTGGAGTTGATCCGCCGGCGCAACGAAAGACTGCGCGGCATGTCGCCGGGCTAGAGCATTTCAGACCGACAAATCGGGAATCCTGCCAATTTCCGCAAGCCGTGCCTCGATCGACGCGCGCACATTGGCCTTGCCGTATTTCCGGCTGACATAGCGCCTGCCTGCCTCTGCCTTTTGCGCGGCCAGTTCCGCGTCGTCGACCACGACACGCATCAATTCGGCGGCATGGCCGATATCGGGCTCCGCCCAGTACTGCCCGTCCCCGTGGAAGTACTCGTCCGGTTCGAGCGCCCGCAGCCGGTAACCCACCGGGAAACCCGTGTCCGCATTCAGGAAATCCGTGCTGCCTGAATAATCGGTCCCGATCACCGGCTTGCCGAACAGCATGGCCTCGCACATGCCCAGGCCAAGGCCTTCCGCCCGGTGCAGCGATACATAGCAGTCGCACGAGCCGATAAGGCCGAGCGCTTCGGCACGCGACATCGACTGATGGATCAGGATGATCCGCTTGTCTCCGGCACAGGCAGCCTCGACGACGGCGCGATCGGGGTAATCCGGGGGAAAATGGCCGACCGATTTGACCATCAGTTCGACATCGTCCCTGTCTTCGACGAATGCACGCCGAAACGCCTCGATCGCACCCATGGGGTTCTTGCGTGCGATCTTCGAATTGTAGTCGAAATTGTAGAAGAAACGGAAGCGGCCGGTCTTCGGCATGACCGGCGCAGCATTGGTAAAAGCCAACGGATCGACATCCACGAAAGGCGGCACGATCGTGATCGGGCCCGTAAAGGCATGACGGTAGGCATCGGCGACAAAGCGGTTCGGCGCCCACAATTCATCGATGCTGTCGAAGAATTCGGCCCATTCGGCCGGCGCCTTCTCCAGTTCCCAGAACACCCGCTGAATGTTGTAGCTCTTCTGGAACAGTTCGGGGCCCACGGCTGCGAACATCCTGGGTAGCCCAAACGGCGTCGAACCGATGATGTTGACGTCGTAACGGCTGCGAATTTCGGTACGCTCCGGCATGAACGGTTCGCCCTGAACAGATCGCATGTTTTTCGAATAGGGCCGGATGGCGAAAGGGATGGCGCTGCCGGTCATCGCCGAGATCAGGCCGCGGAATTCCTCGCCAAGCCCGATGGTCACATTGCTGTAACCAATGAAAAGAACACCTCTTTTCGTTTTGATCGGCCACACCACCCGCAATGCGAGGTTCCGTGCCACCTTGATCCCGTACCGCAGACGGCGGGACAGGCGTTTCCGGATGCTGGGAGGTGCCGCGTTACGCGAGTTGGTCATCACTCAAATAATTTACTCTGATGGATACGCAGCGTTTTGTCCGTCACTCTTCGAGCATTTCCTTGACAGCGGTCGCAAGCTGCTTGAGCGTGAACGGTTTAGGCAGGAAGGCAAAATTCCGCGTCTCGCTGTCGGGCAGGTTTTTCTCGAATGCATCCTCGGCATAGCCCGACATGAAGATGAATTTCAGGTCCGGATGGGACTTACGCAATTCGGTAAACAGTGTCGGCCCGTCCATCTCCGGCATGACGACATCGGAAACGACGATATCGACCTTTTCGCTGATTTCCTCCATCGCTTCCAGCGCCTCCACGCCACTGGAGGCTTCATGCACCTCGTAGCCGCGCGCCGCCAGCGCCCGCGAGGCAAACGCCCTGACCGCGTCCTCGTCCTCGACAAGCAGCACGCAGGCGCTGCCGGTAAGATCCCTGGACTTGACCTTCTCACCCGAAACCGCTTCCGCCTCGCCGGTTTCGGCGTCGCCCTCCTCCTCTTCCACTTCTTCAGGCACATGACGCGGCAGGAAGACGCGGAAAGTCGTGCCCTTGCCCGGCGTGCTTTCGGGATAGATGAAGCCCCCGGTCTGCTTGACGACGCCGTAGACGGTAGACAGGCCCAGCCCCGTGCCCTTGCCGACCTCCTTGGTGGAGAAGAACGGCTCGAAAATCTTCTCCAGAACATCTGGCGTCATGCCGGTTCCGCCATCCTCGACCTCGATCAGCACATAGTCAGCTTCCGGAATATCCTTGTAGCCATAGTCTGCGACGTCGCCTGACTCGACATTGCGAGTGCGGATGGAGAGCTCGCCACCTTCCGGCATCGCATCCCTTGCATTGACCGACAGGTTGATCACCACCTGCTCGAACTGCGAAAGATCGGCCTTGACCGGCCACAGATCGCGTCCGTGCACGACACTGAGCGTGACCTTCTCGCCGAGCAGCCGGTCGAGCAGCATTTTCAGATCCGAAAGCACTTCGGAAAGCTGCAAGACCTCCGGACGCAGCGTCTGGCGCCGTGAAAAGGCAAGCAGTTGACGAACCAGGCTCGCCGCCCGATTGGCATTCTGCTTGATGTTCATGATGTCCTGGAAGGCCGGATCGGAGGGCCTGTGGCTCGTCAGCAGCAGGTCGGAAAAGCCGATGATCGCGGTCAGCACATTGTTGAAATCATGTGCCACGCCACCGGCCAGTTGGCCGACGGCCTGCATCTTCTGGCCCTGGGCGAACTGCTCTTCCAGCGCGCGCTGTTCCGTCGTATCCATCGCATAGGCGACAACGCGTTCGTCCTCCTTGCCGCCTTCCTCGCCGGGCATCGGTGTCACCGGGCTCAGGAAGAAGCGGACATAGCGTCCCTTTTCGCCCAGCATCGGCAGTTCGACCGGATCGATTCTCACCTGTCCGCCAAGTGCCGCCTGCCAGGCGGTCTCGAGCAGATTGCCGTCGTCGACAAGGTCGGTATAGTGCAACCCTTCTGTCCCGCCATGGGTGTCGATCGCAGTTGCGAACATGCGCTGGAACGGCGCGTTGGTGCGCCGCACGGTGCCGTCGGTGCCAAAGGATGTGATGGCAAAGGGCGTGTTGTCGAAGAAGCGCGTGAACCGCAATTCGGCGTCGCGCAGGGCATCCCCGCCCTCGCCCACCAGACGGTTGATCACCAGCGTGCGCGTCGCCCCGGGTGCACCGTCGCTATTGGCAGGCACGCGATGATAAAGCCGTACCGGCAGGCGCTTGCCGTCGCTCTTTGCCAGATCGAGATCGATCACCGATGTCTTGGTTTCGTTGGGATCGGGCTTAACCGCGCGCAACAGCGCCATGCCGTCGCCGGGAACAAGTTCCGAGATATTCATTCCGCCCGGCTTGAAGCGGGCAAGGTCGATACCGAGCCAGTCGGCGAGCGTGGCATTGATATAGACCAGCGATCCGTCCGCTTCGCTGGAGAAAAACCCCGCCGGGGCATGGTCGAGATAGTGAATGGCGTTCTGCAACTCCAGGAACGCCGATTCCTGACGCCGCCGGTCGGCCGTGATGTCGGAAACCTGCCACACCGTGAGCAGACGCTCATGGCCACCCACCGACATCGGCCGGCCACGAAGACGGAACCATCTGGCGCCCTCGTCATCGCTTTTGAGACCGCTCGACAGGCGGAATTCCTCGACCATCGTCTCGCCCGTTTTGACGGCATTGGCGATGCGATAGACGATATCGGCCGAATCCATGCGCCGCGAGAACAGTGCTTCGACGCTGACGACCTCGTTTTCCTCGCTCGCTTCGAGAAGATCGGCATAGGCACGGTTTGCATAGATGATCCGGCCGTCGTCATCGACCACGACAACGCCTGAATCCATGCCGTCGACCAGCCTCGCATAAAGCTGTTCCACCGCACGCCTGGAACCCAGTTGCAGATAGCCAAGCGATAGCGCGAACAGGAAGAACACCCCGATACCGGCAAGAGCGCCCAGTGCTGCGAGCAAGCCTGGCTCACCAAGCCTCTCCTGGCCCACGATGTAAATGATGATCGCAAGAATGGAGAGCGTCAGCCCCAGCACGACAAGACGCAACGCACCGTAAGCCTTTGGAGGCCGGCGGATGATCGGTTCCAGCGTTTTGGATTTTGCCGTGACCTTGTCCGTCATTCCCCAGTTCTTGTCCTACGGCCGATCGACACGCATCTTGAAACCATATTCGCAGGGTTGGCGGAAGCCCCGCGCCTCGTTTTGCCCCGATTGGCGTTCAATTATTCGAGGACAAGATCACTATCTTGCCAAATTGTTTCCCCATTGCTCACAATCTACGCGGCGGGAAAGCACCAAACTGCTTGCCCATAACATCTACTGGTTTAACGTCATCCACGGTTTCGCCCGCTTTCATTCGGCGGGAAAGCCGCAACGGCGCACAAGCAGGGAGTGAACCCATGTCCTGGTTGCAATCGGTCTTACAGGGGGAAGTTCCCGGCATCACCCTGACCTTGATCGTGCTGGTTCTCGCCATCGCACTTGTGCTGCTGTTCTGGATCTTCCGCAAGATCGCCGGCGCCAACCAGGTCAAGACAGGACGCGCAAGCAGACCGCGCCTGTCGGTCACTGACGCCGCCGTGGTCGACGACAAGCGCCGCCTGGTCCTCGTACGCCGCGACAATGTCGAACATCTGGTCATGATCGGTGGTCCGACGGATATCGTCATCGAACAGCACATCGCAGTCTCCGCCGCGCCGCACATCGAACAGGCCGCAGAGCCGGAGTCCAAATCCGTCGAGGCCGAAGCGAGCCGGCCTGGGCAAACGCCAATAGTTGAAAAATCCGCCGGGGAATTGGCGCAGGAAAAGCCTGTAAGGGAAGCGGTTGCGCAACCGGAATCCACACAGGACGAACCCGTGCAAGCCCGGCCGGTTCAGGCGCAACCAGTTCAGGCACCACCGGCCCGCGAGCACCACACGCCGGAACGTTCGCCGGTCGAGCGGGCCATTGCGCCGCATCACGCCAGTGAACAAGCCACAAGTGAACGAACCTCAACTGAACGGACAGCAAACGATCGGCCGTCGAGCGAGATGCCCTCAGGTGCGCGCGCCACGGCTACCCGCGAACGAAGCTTGCCGGAACGCCCGGCTGCGGCGAAGCCGGCTGCGGAAGGGGCGATCGGCGAGCGTTCCCCGCTGATTCCACCTCAGCATACGTCCCCGAATCCCGAACACACACTGGAGCGTCCCTCGCACAATGAAACCCGCGCGCACGCTCAAAGCGTCGACGACGGCATCGATTACGACGAACAGTTCACCAGCGATCTGGAGGCCGTGTTCAACGACGAACATCCGGCATCCGTCACTGACGCGCCAGCGGTCGCCGCCGAAAGCCGGTCCAGCGATATCCGGCAAAGAGCTTCCGCCGAGATCGCGCCGCCGGAACCGCCTGCCCGCAAACGCAGCGAGAACATGGAAGAGGAAATGCAGCGTCTGCTCGACGAGCTTTCCGGATCAAAGCCCCATTGACGGCTGGACTTCGGGCAACAGTAGAAGGAATGTCCCTGCGCGCGGGCGGCGCCCGTAAACGTCATTTCAGCAAGACGATCCGGGATCAGTCGTCGCGATAAACCTTTTCGCGACGCTCATGGCGCTCCTGCGCCTCGATCGAAAGGGTCGCAATCGGCCGCGCATCGAGCCGCTTCAGACTGATCGGCTCACCCGTTTCCTCGCAATAGCCGTAGCTGCCATCCTCGATGCGTCGCAGCGCGGCATCGATCTTGGCGATCAGCTTGCGCTGGCGATCCCTGGCCCTCAACTCGATCGAACGGTCGGTTTCCGACGAGGCCCGGTCGGCCATGTCCGGCAGCTTGTCCGACTGGCCCTGGAGGGTTTCCAGCGTTTCGCGTGATTCCTTGAGGATATCGTTCTTCCAGGCAATGAGTTTGCGCCGGAAATATCCACGCTGGCGCTCGTTCATGAATGGTTCGTTGTCACTCGGCACATAGTCCGCTTCAACTGTTTCCGACATGAACTCAACCTCGAATGCCAGCGAAAGTGCGGGCCTTATAGCGGCCGATTGTGAAAGTCACAAGACGCAAATTGAGGCAATTCTGCGATGTTGGTTTACGCGGGTAGGCCAAACGAAACAAAGGCTTGCTGGAATATCGTGCTAAATTTGTTGCGTTTTGTGCACAGCCGTGCGGCTTTTTTACCTTTCCAAGGCCGACGCGCGCCCCGCGAGGGCCTCCTCGAATCGGTCGAGGAACTGCAGCCGCCAATATTCAATCTGCGTCGCCAGCCGACCGATAATGCCGCCGCCCCATTTCACCGAAAACGGTTCGAACAGCCGCCACCGGTCGTCATTGTGCACGATGGCCTCTGCGATCAGCCTGCCGCCCATCGCGGTGGTGTTGATACCGTGGCCGCCAAAGGCGGTCGCCACCCAGAGCCCCTGGCCAAGATGTCCGATCAGCGGCATCTTGTGCGTGGCATAGCCCATCAGCCCGGCCCATGCGTGCTCGACCGCAAGATCGTCAAGCTGTGGATAAACCGAGCGGATATCACGCGCGAGCTTGTCTCCCAGATGCGGCGGAAAGGAGCGACGGGTGGTGATCCGTCCGCCCCACAACAGCCGCCTGCCGTCACCCTTGCCCACGATCCGGTAATAGTCGCCTGCCCGACGCGTGTCGGCAAGACCGCCCGAAAAGTGGATCGCCTCGTCCAGCTTCCTTGAGCGCGCCGTCACGACATAGGTCGAAACCGGCAGGATGGCGCCATTGATTCGCCGCCACGGGCCGCCATAGGCGCTGGTCGCCAGCACGACATCGCGCGCCTCGACCGCGCCCCGCACCGTCTCGACCAGCCAGGCACCGGCCTCGCGCCGCACGGCGATGACCTGCGAGGTCTCAAACTGCACCGCTCCTGCTTCTGCCGCCAACCGCGACACCAGACCGGCATAGTCGAGCGGATGGATATGAAACGGCACCTCGTCGAGCAGGCCGGCACGGTAACGCCCGCTGGTGACATATTGCGCGAGTTCATCATGCGGCACGAAGCAATAGGTCGCACCATAGTCGCGCTGCATGCGCTCGGCCATGCGCATCAGTGCCGTCGTATCGCCATGACGGATCATCTTGAGCCAGCCATGGCCGCCAATGATGTCGCCGCGCCCGCTGTCCGTGATCCGGTTGCGCACATGGTCCACGCCTTCGACACTCAGTTTGTAGAGCGCCCGCGCATGGTCGATCCCAAGCCTCTCTTCCAGATTCAGGATCGATTCCGAAAAGCCCGCCGAGACGAAACCGCCATTGCGTCCCGATGCCGCCCAGCCCACCCGGTTCGCTTCCAGCAGCACGACCTCCCGCCCGGCTCTCGCCAGTTCCAAGGCGGCGGTCAGCCCGGCCAGTCCGCCACCGATCACGCAGACATCCGCCTCGCGCCGGCCTTCAAGCATCGCAAAGGAAGGCAAATCATGCGCCGTAGCGGCATAATAGCTGCCGACATGGCCGTGGGCGGCATCGATTTTGCCATCAGAATTCATCCAGCAAAGTCCGGCATTGGGGAAGGCAGGGCGGCGAATAAGCACGAATCCGATTATCTGTCACGCACCGGGTTGGCGCCCACACCACCATGTCACAAGCCGCCTTGCCTTATATGGTTGTGATCATGCGGGATTGCGGCTAGTCCTTGTTTGTCCACCGCTTCAAGGGAGGGGCGATGTTGCGGTTCTATCTCCTGCGCCATGCCAAGTCCTCATGGGCCGAGCCCGGCCAGCCTGATTTCGACCGCGCGCTCAGCCCGCGCGGCGCGGACGATCTGCCAAGGATCGCCACCGCCATGCGCGACAAGGGCTATCTTCCAGACCATATCTACTGTTCGCCGACCCTGCGCACCCGTCTGACCTTGCACGGCATCATGTTGGCCTTCGACCAGCCGCCCAATGTCGATTATGACGATGGGCTGTATTCGGGAGGTGTCACCGCCTATTTCGATTGCCTGCGGCGGCACGGGAGCAAGGATTCGCTCATGATCATCGGCCACAACCCGATGTGCGAAGGAGTCTCCATGGCGCTCGCCAAATCCGGCGAAGCCGTCCCGCTTGCCAACATGAAGATCAAGTTCCCGACCGGCGCCCTTGCCGTTTTCGACATCGACGCGGCCGACTGGTCGAAGGTCGAGGGTGGCAGCGGCCATCTCGTCGAATTCATTGTTCCCAGACAACTCTGAAAAGCCGTGCCAAACGCCGCATCTGCGCTTTCGGATTTGCGCTTTTTTAGGCGCCAACCAATATGTAGGCGATGAACCCGCCAGCCAAGAAAGCGCAGGATGCCGACCAAAGCGTCGCAATGGCCGACCCGCCCGGCAAGGTAACCTCGCTTGCCGACGACGCACTGATCGCCTTCGACAACCTCGCCGATCTCGCGGGCAACCTGATCGCGCCGAGCGTGCGTCTCGGTGTCACCGGCCTGTCGCGCTCCGGCAAGACGATCTTCATCACCGCGCTGGTCCACAATCTGATCCATGGCGGAAGACTGCCGCTGTTCGAGCCGCATGCCAGTGGCCGCATCGCCCGCGCCTTGCTGACCCCGCAGCCCAATTTCGACGTGCCGCGTTTCCAGTACGAGGACCATGTGCGCATGCTGGTCGAGGAGCGGACCTGGCCGCATTCGACCCGCGCCATTTCCGAACTGCGCCTCACGATAGAATATGAATCGGCCAGTGCCTGGAACCGCATGTTCGGGTCCGGCAGGCTCAACATCGATATCGTCGACTATCCCGGCGAATGGTTGCTCGACCTGCCGCTGCTCGGCCGCTCCTTTGCGCAGTGGAGCCGACAGGCGCTGACGCTGGCATCGACCGGCAAGCGCGAGCCGCTCGCCGCCGAATGGCGCACGCTTCTGGCTGACGTCGATCCCCGCGCGCCGGCCGACGAAATGCAGGCGCAGGAACTGGCACTGGCATTCACCGCCTATCTGAGAAAATGTCGCGAGGACGAGACCGCGCTGTCCACCCTGCCGCCCGGCCGTTTCCTCATGCCCGGCGATCTGGAAGGCTCGCCGGCGCTGACTTTTTCGCCGCTCGACGTGGCCGCGGACGACAAGCCGGAAAAGGACAGCCTCCACGCCATGATGGATGCGCGTTACGAGGCCTACAAATCGGTCGTCGTCAAACCCTTCTTCCGTGAGCATTTCGCCCGCCTCGACCGCCAGATCGTGCTGGTCGACGTGCTGCAGGCGATCAATGCGGGCACCGAAGCCGTCGCCGATCTGGAAATCGCGCTGGCCGACATCCTCGCCTGTTTCCGTCCCGGCAAGGGCAGCATCCTTTCCTCGCTGTTCGGCCCGCGCATCGACCGCATTCTTTTCGCCGCGACGAAAGCCGACCATCTGCACCATGAGAATCACGACCGGCTGGAGGCGCTGCTCGAACGTCTCGTCGAACAGGCCGCGGTCCGCGCCAAATTCGCCGGCGCAAGGGTCGACGTGCTGGCGCTCGCCGCGATTCGCGCCACGAAGGAGGCGATGGCGCGCCACGGCAAGGAGGAACTGCCGGTGATCATAGGCACGCCGCTGAAGGGGGAGACCATCGAAGGCGAGAGTTTCGACGGCGAAACCGAGACCGCCATCTTTCCCGGCGATCTGCCGAGCGATCCGAATGCCCTACTCAAGGTGGCGCAAGGCAAGGTCTCCGGCAAGGATGCCCTGCCCCATCTTCGTTTCGTGCGCTTTCGCCCGCCGAGCCTTGAAAAGACCGCCGACGGACTGCGCCTGTCACTGCCGCATATCAGGCTCGACCGCGCGCTCTCCTTCCTCCTTGCCGACAAGCTTGCCTGAAACCGACAGTCATGACCAAAAACACCTCGCCCACTCACCGCAAGCCTCGCGCCATCCGCCTCGAAGAGGCCGAAAAGCAACCTGCCCCTCAGGTGAGCGTGAAAAGTCACGAGCATGAACCGCGAAAACCCCGCTCGCTGCCGAAATCCGTGGTGATCGAGGAAATCCCCGACGAAGCGGCCAATGACTGGCCGCAAGGTTCGCTTGAAGACCTGAATCCGCCGCCGCCACCAGCCGTAAAACGCGGTTTTTCCTGGTCCGGCATGCTCCTGTCCGGTCTCGGCGGCCTCGTTTCGCTCGCCATCGCGCTCGCCGTCGACCAGCTCATCCGCGACCTGTTCGAACGCAATGAATGGCTGGGCTGGCTCTCCGTCGGCCTTGCCGGCCTCGTCGTGCTGGCGGCGGTTGCTATCACGGCGCGCGAAATGTTCGCACTAACCCGCATGCGGGCAATCCACAAACTGCGTGACAAGGCCGCGAAAGCACATGAGGAAGACGATATCAAGCAGGCGCGTTCGGTTGCCGGCGAACTGGTCGCACTCTACGGCACACGCGCCGACACCGCGCGTGGCCGCGCCTTGCTCGGTGAACAGAAGGGTGAGATCATCGACGGCTGTGATCTTGTTGCGCTTGCCGAACGCGGCCTGATGGCCCCGCTCGACCGAGAAGCGACCGTCATGGTGATGAACGCCGCCAAGCGTGTTTCGATCGTCACGGCGGTCAGCCCCCGCGCGCTCATCGACATCGGTTTCGTGCTGATCGAGAACATGCGTCTCATCCGCCGTCTGTCGCAACTTTATGGCGGACGCCCTGGCACGATCGGTTTCCTGCGGCTGACCCGCGACGTTCTGGCCCATCTGGCGACGACCGGCGCCATCGCCCTTGGCGACAGTCTGATCCAGCAGATTGTCGGACACGGCCTCGCCGCCCGCCTGTCCGCAAAGCTCGGCGAAGGCGTCGTCAACGGCCTGCTGACGGCACGAATCGGCATCGCGGCGATGGATGTCTGCCGCCCCATGCCCTTCATCGCCGAAAAAAGGCCCGGAATCTCCGATTTCCTGTCGGAACTGGTACGCCTGAACGCGCCGCGCCCAGGCCGGAAAGACAAAAATGCAACAACGATCGCCTCCGACAGCGAGGAAACAAAATGAAATGCGGGTTGAACGGCCGGACAGAATGATTGATTAACCAATTTCGCTAACTATGCTGACATCGACTTCGGATCGGGAAACGTTGCATGCGTATTGGTCTGATCATCTGCTCTTTCGCCGGATTGCTGGCTGTGATGGCGCCGGCAAACTCCGCGTTGGCCGGCTCGGCAAGCGAGGCCGCCTTTTACGCCAATGTCGCCGGCAAATGGTCCGGTGGTGGCGAGATCGTCGCCGGCAAGTTCAAGGGCACGAAATTCAACTGTCTGTTCCAGGGCACGCCAAAAGGTTCCGCTTCCGGCATCGATATTGACGGGAGTTGTCGCGTCGGCGTCTTCAGCCAGCCGATGACGGCGAGCTTCAAGCGCTCCGGCGGTAGCTATTCCGGCAAGTTCCTCGACGGCGCGGCCGGTGAAGGCATGGACATCGTCGGCGGAAGCTACTCCCGGTCCAAGCTGGTCGCCAACATTCGCCGCAAGGATCTGAACGGCGTCATGGTCGCCCGCCACACCGATGATGACAAGCTCAACATCACCATTTCGGTACGCGTCAACAGGCGTCTTATCCCGGTCATCGGCATGTTGCTCGACCGTCGCGACGGCATCGACAATGTCGTCACCAGCTCGGTGAAATAGCCGATCCAAATCCGTTTCCATTTCGTCTGCGCTTGCCTTGACGCTGCCACATCCGTCCCTATTCTCGCTGAAGGGGGGAGAATGCTCCGCGTCTTGCGCGCGGCGGGACGAACTGGATGCGGCGTTCCCTTCTTTGGGTTTCATTGCTGGCACTGACCGCCACCGCTTGCACGGAGGTTGGCGAACGCACGCAATTGTCCGTCGGCTACTATTCCATTGCCGGCAGAACCTTCGACGAACTGGACCAGCAGGTGGAATTGCACGGGCCCACCGTAAGCCCCACCGGGCGGGCGCTCGCGGCTACCAATATCCGCATGCTGCCCGATTTGCAGTTCACTTTTGCCAACGGGCAATGCTCGGTGGCAAGCGCGAGGGTCGATGTACAGGCGCATGTCACCCTGCCCCGCCTCGCCAACCCCGAACGTGTCAAGCGCGCCCTGTCGAAGGCCTGGGACAATCTGGAGCAATATGCAACGCTGCACGAATCCGTGCATGTCGCCATTGCCGATTCCTATGCACTCAAGGCCGAAAAAGCGATCGATGCACTGCCGCCCGAAAAGGATTGTCAGACATTGCGTGGCAATGCGGTTCTCGCCTTCCGCAAGCTGATGGCCGAGCACGAACGCGAGCAGATCCAGTTCGACGAGGACGAAAAGGAACGCATTGCCGAGATTGTCGCGCGCTCGCGGCACGAGGTGGCAAGCGCGCAATAGTCGATATTTCCGGTGCAATCGTGCCGAAGCTGCCGGGAAACGCTCATTTTGGAACCGACAAAAGCGGAAGCGCCAGCCCGCGAAGGGACGCCATGGCAAAGGCCGTGGCGAAAACCAACAAGAAGCGAAGGAAGGCCGGAGGCCTGACCGGGACTAATTCAAGCCTGGCGCTCGGGAATGCGCACGATCAGCCCGTCCAGTTCGTCACGGACCTTGATCTGGCACGACAGGCGTGAATTCGGCCTGCCTTCCCAGGCGAAATCCAGCATATCCTCCTCCATGATGTCCGGAGGACCCACGACATCGGTCCATGCCTCGTCGACATAGACGTGGCAGGTGGCGCAAGCGCAGGCTCCGCCACACTCGGCCTCGATGCCGGGAATGGAGTTCTTCACCGCGTTTTCCATGACGGTGGTGCCATTCGCCGCCTCCACGACATGTTCCTTGCCGTCCGAGGTGACGTAGGTGATTTTGGCCATGAAGGAAGAACCCTGAACTGGCTCGGCTGCAAGCGCGAATGGATGACTCAGGCCGGTTTAGCGAAGCTGTGCTTCAAGTCAAGCGCAGCATGAAGCCCCGTTGCTAGAGCAGCGAGCGGATATAGTCGCAAACGCGGACAACCTCGGCCTCGAGTTCGACAATACCCATGAAACCCGGCGCTTCCGCCTGTTCGGCGATTTCGGCCAGCGTCCACGCACCGATCCCGCGCGCCGCCCCTTTCAGCGAATGGGCCGCCCGTCGGCGCGCTTCGGCACCTTTTGCCGCCTTCCAGGCATTGACGTAGATGCCGGCCTGCGAGGTGAAGACACCCAGCACCTGTATCTCGAGTTCGCGGTCGCCCAGCGTCTGGGTCGACAAATGCACCAGATCCACAGGTTTGGCTGTTCCGTCCGCAAGAGCCGCCCTGGAAATGTCGGCCTTGAGTGCCATGGGCATGAGCGAAAGCCCCCTAAAGCTTGCTTGAAGTCAGTGACATGAAAAAGACTGGGTGTTTATGACAAAGATTCGGTTAACGCCGATCCCGGTCCATTCAATGAATCCGGTCAATCACCCCTTGCAAGCGTTCGCCCTGCCTCGGTTAGTCGGCACACCAGCCAATCCGGCTTTACCGGATTGTCGAACCAGGGTTCGGCCCATCCTCGCTCGATACACGAATGGATGGTCCGTGCATTGATCGCCTTGCCATCATCGTCGAACAGCGGCAGTTTGCCGCCGGGCTGGTCGAGACCGCAACGCAAATAGCGCAGTTGCGCCTTGCTCGGCGTCCCCGTTCCATTGCCCGAAACTTTATTTGTCATGCCCGGCATCGCCCGTTGCCTGTCCTGACCGAATTCGCCCGCCAGTCGGGATGCCGCCTCCCCGCGGTAAAAGCAGTGCCCGTCCGCTCGCCTCAAAAAGTCGAAATCACCCCTCGCTGGCTCGTTAACCTTATATTTACTTTCTTGGGATCGGGAAGGCGCCTTCCTTGTCGATTGTTAATAACTGTGCCATTACGGTACTTTGGCGGCAAGGGTTTGCGGCTGGAGATGCGAATTTCGGCTTTTGTTCGCCGATTTGTCTCCGGCAACCGATCCTGGCCTCCAACAAATCCCCATTCGACCGGGGATGTTTCGGATGATGAAGTCGATTGATGCGGTAGGGGTCGAGGCGTGCGAAAACTTCCATGGCGGGCCAGCCCGGTGTGGTTGTCGCAGGCTCCGGCGGTCATCGCGGCGTAACCGTCCGGACATATCCTTGGGTCAGCAGGGTATTGCGTAGCCTTTTTTATTGACAAAAAGGGCATGACTACGGGGAAGTAGTAGAATGGCGTCTGAACCGAAGAAGGATACCGCATCCGAGACAGCCTTGCGTGCTGTTGAAGACGCGCTGAATATCGATTTCACGGAAGACGAGAAATCGCCGGAGCCGGAGGCTGCGACAGGTGACGGCAATGTCGACACCGATCCCGATTTCCTTGAACTCGAGCAGCGACTGGCCGATGCGGCCAACGATTTGCGGCGTCAGCGCGACGAACCCGATCAGGAAACCGCGCCCGCTCCTTCGAGACAAAGACCTGCGCCGCGCTCGGTTCGCCCCGAAAACACCTCGCGCGGCCAAAAGTCCGGCCTTCTGCCCGCCAATGACGAAAGAAGTGGCGGCCTCGGCGACATTTCCTTTGCTGTACAGCGAACCCCTCCTTCGCGCATCTATTGGATCGCCGCCCTCATTTCGCTGGTCTGGCTCGGCCTGACCGGTGGCTTTTATATATATGCCCGCGACAAGGGCCTGCTGACTGATCTTTTCGGCACAACCGACATTATGACCGGGCCGCTGCCCTGGATACTCGGCGGCATGGTCGTCATTCCGCTGCTGCTGATATGGGCCTTTGCCATGATGATGCGGCGCGCGCAGGAACTGCGCCTGGCCGCCCAGACCATGACGGAAGCCGCCGTGCGCCTGCTGCGCCCCGAAGACACGGCCGCTGCCTCGGTAGCCACCGTCGGCCGCGCCATTCGCCGCGAGGTTGCAGCCATCAATGACGGCATGGAACGCGCGATCGCCCGCGCCAGCGAACTTGAACGCTTCGTCCAGTCCGAGGTTGGCAACCTGGAACGCTCCTATTCCGATGCCGAGGTGCGCCTGAAGGGCCTCGTCGGGGAACTCGCCGAGGAACGCCACGAAATCGTCAGCCATGTCGACCTTCTGCGCAATTCCTTGGCCGACACACATACGGGCATCACCAGCGAGGTCGATGCCGTCGCCTCCCGCATCGAGGCAGCGGTCCTTTCGACGACCTCGCGCATCGTCGATTCCATCGACACGGAAGGCCTGGCGGTAACCGGCAAGCTGGAAAACGTCACCGGCCGACTTTCCGAAATGCTTTCCCGCTCGGGTTCGCAGATCGCCGAGGCGGTTGCGCTACGCGCTTCCGATTTCGACCGCATGGTGCAGGACCGCGTTTCCGAACTCGACAACACCGTGGAAGCCCGCCTTACCGGTTTCGGTTCGGTGCTGGATGGCCGCATCGATTCACTGATCGAGAAACTCGGCGACCAGCAGAAAGGCGTCGAGGGCGTAACGGTCCGCATCGAGCAGCTCGTCGAAGAGCAGATCGGCAGGGCCGGCAAGGAATTCGGCACGCGCGGCATGGCGCTGGTCAAGGCACTGGGAACCCAGACCAAGGCGCTCGACAAGGCCATGGAAGACCGCACCGAGAAGATCGGTTCGGTCATGGGTGAACGCCTCGCCGAACTTGGCCACGACGTGACCACGCATATCGACGGCATTATGGAGCAGCTGCAGGACCGCTCCGGTACGCTTGAGACAACCGCGACGCGCATCGAACAGGCCATCAGTCACAATGTCGGCCGTCTCGACGACAATCTGCGCCAGCATGCGCTCGAAGTCGCCCGCTCGTTCACATCCGGCAGCGACATCATCACCGGCGTTCTCGACGAAGCGCTGGAGAGCGTCTCCGCCAAGACACTCGAGGCCAAGCTCGGAATCGAGAGCGTTCACAACGACATGGCTGCGGCCATGGAGGAACGCGTCGTCGCGATGACATCCAACCTGGATTCCGGCCACCGCCGCATCACCGATGTCCTCGACAATGCGCTGGAAAGCGTTTCCGCCAAGGCCCTCGAGGCCAAACTGGGCATCGAGAGCGTCCACAACGACATGACTTCGGCTATGGACGAACGCATCGCCGCCATGACCTCCAGCCTGAGCGCCGGCCATCGCCGCATGATCGAAGAACTCGACAAGATGGACAACCGCTCGACCGGTCTTACCGCCGAGATCGACACGCGCACGGAACGGATGGGCGAACTGATCGCGAAGGCCGGCACCACGCTGGCCGGCGTAATCGACGAACGTTCCAGTGCGATCCAGCACACGCTTGCCCAGGGCCAGCAGCGCCTGGTCGAAGAACTCGACAAGATGGACAACCGTTCCACCGGCCTTGTCGCCGAGATGGACAAGCGCGCCGAACATATGGGCCAGGTCGTTACCCGTGCCGGCGCCAACCTTTCCAACATCATCGGCCAGCGCACCGAAACGATCCAGCATTCGCTTGCCGAAGGCCAGCAGCGCCTGGTCGACGAACTCGACAAGATGAACAATCGTTCCAACAACCTTGTCACGGAAATCGACAAACGCACTGAATATATGGGTGAAATCGTCAACCGTGCCGGCCATGCCATGGTCAGCATGATGGACGAACGCACTGAAGCGATCCAGCGGTCCATCCACGAAGGCCAGCAGCGTCTCTCCGTCGAACTCGACAAGATGGACGATCGCTCGACGGGTCTGGTAGCCGAAATCGACGCGCGAACCGAAAACATGGGTGAAATGGTTGCGCGCGCCGGCATCAATCTTGCCAGCATCATCGACCAGCGCTCCGATGCAATCCAGCGCACGCTTGTCGAGGGTCAGCAGCGCCTGGTCGACGAACTCGACAAGATGGACAACCGTTCCACCGGTCTCGTCGCCGAAATCGACAAGCGTTCCGGCTTTCTCAGCGATTCCGTGGTTACCGCGGGCACTTCCCTGCTCGCACAGTTCGACGAACGCACCGCCACGCTGCGCCAATCGATGGATTGGGGCCACAAGCAGCTGTTCGAGCAGGTCGAGGTTATCGACCAGCGCAACGCCAAGCTGCTGTCGGAGATGGAAAAACAGGTTGATCGCGTCGGTTCATCCGTCCGTCAAGCCAATTCCGATCTTTCGGCGACGTTCGAATCGGGCGTTTCGCTGCTGCGTCAGAACATAGGCGAAGGTCAGAAGATGATCTTCGGCGAGATCGAGAATCTTGGTAATTCCGGCGCCAAGCTGGTTGAAGAGATTTCAGCACGCACCGAATTGCTCGGCGAGACCATGGGCAACGCTGCCGACCACATTGCCGGCGTAATCGACGACAGGAACAAGTCGATCTTCACCACGCTGCGCCAGGGTCGCGACGAGTTCCTCAATCAGGTCGAAGGTACCTCACGCGATCTGATGGCCGGCCTCGATGCCAAGCGTGGCGAATTCGACGTTCGACTGCAGGAACAGATCGAGATGACCGGCCGGCAGATCGATTCCAAGGCCGAGATACTCGCCAACCTGCTGACCGAGCGTGCCCATGCCATCAATGCCAGCCTGGGTGGCGAATTGCTGGAAACCCAGCGCGCCCTGGAAACCCGCACACGCGAATTTACCGATTCGCTGGCCGAACGCGCCCGCGAGATCAGCACGATCATCGACGAGCATGGCATTCCGGTCGTCGAGGGCATGCGCACCAATTCTGCCGAACTCATTGCCGATCTGGAACGTGTCGGTGGCGGCCTCACGGAAGGATTGCGCTCAGGCAGTTCAGGGCTGATTTCCGACATCGAACGTGTCGGCGGCGACCTGACGGAAGGATTGCGCACAGGCAGCTCCGAACTGATTTCCGGCATCGAGCGTGTCGGTGGCGACCTGGCGGAGGGACTGCGCAGTGGCAGCTCCGATCTGATTTCCGGCATTGAAGATGTGGGCGGCGGTCTGGCGGAAGGGCTGCGCAGTGGCAGTTCCGAACTTATTGCCGACATCGAACGCGTCGGCGGCGGCCTTGCCAGGGAGTTCGTCCAGCTTCTGGAGAAAATGTCTGCCGCAACGGACAATCTCGACGCCATGGCCAATCAGGCCGGGACAAGCATCGCCAGTCTCGAACGCAATATTTCCGAGGGCGCGGCACAGCTTTCCCAGTCGGTCGAGCGCGCCAGCGAGGACAGCGAGAATACCCGTCAGGTCGTGGAACAGACCGTCGCTTCGGTTGCAGCGACGACGGAACACCTCCTCGGCAGCCTGTCGGAGAGCTCGCTACACTTCGAGGAACAGGTCAAGCAGCTCAATGCTGCATCAGGCGCGGTCACCGAATCGCAGAAGATGCTCGCCGCGGTCCTCGACGCCCGTCAGGAACCGCTCGAGCAACTGGCCGCCAACATTTCCGAGCGCTCCTCGGCCATCGAGCATTCCGTGCTCACTTTCTCGGGCGTGCTGTCCGGCCTGATCGAGGAAATGATGGAAAAGGCCAACAGCGCCGGCACCAAGGTCACTGCCGAGATCGAAAATTCCTTCGAGCAGGCCCTTTCGCGCCTTTCCGACACGGTCGAGGCGATGCGCAGCGCTTCGGAGGATATCCGCACCGAATTGGAATCGACCCGCTCTCAGATGCGCCGTGGCGTCATGGAACTGCCCGTCGAGGTCAAGGAAAGCGCCGATTCCATGCGCCGGGTCCTCGTCGACCAGATCTCCGCCCTCAAGGAACTGTCGGAGATCGTCACCAAGTCGGGCAAGGCCTATGACATGGTCCCGCCCGTCACACAGCCGCGCCTGGCGGCAGCCGGAGGCGGTTCGGCCGCCAGTTCAGCCAGTGGCTCGGCCAGCGGCTCGGTAAGCGCGACAATGCGCACTGCAGCCAATCAGCCCGTTCATCTGGAAGCAGTCCGTGCGCCTGCCCCCGACATGAGCGAAGTTCCCCCTTCCGTCGGCCCGGCCGAGGCCGAGGAAACGCGTCCGCGGCCGAGGGTGGTATCGGAAAGCGGCGAGCCGCATCAGCCGGCCGAGGCGAGCGAACTGGGTGACGACAAACAGGCTGCCAGCCCGAAAAAGTCGAAGCCGGCGACCGATCCCCTGCACCAGGGCGGTTCGCGCGACAGCGCGCCATCCGAGGAACGCTCGACCGGAATGCCGAGCGAAAGCGCAACGGAGAGCCTGAATTCGCTGTCCATGGACATCGCCCGCTCGATCGATCACGAAAGCGCCGTCGATGTCTGGAACCGCTACCAGCGCGGCGAACACAAGGTCTTCACCCGAGACCTCTACACGCCGCAGGGCCAGAAAACATTCGATGAAATCGGTGCCAAATACAAAAGCGAACCGGACTTCCGTGCCGCCGTTGACCGCTACATCGTCGATTTTGAACGTCTATTGAAGGATGTCGGCCGCAACGACCGCGATAATGTGATGACCCAGACCTATCTGACGTCGGACACCGGAAAGGTCTACACCATGCTGGCGCATGCCGCTGGCCGGATCGGCAAGGAATGAACCGTGACTGAGAAAGACCGGCCGGAACACCGGTTCGCATGACACAAAACCCCGGGTTGCTCACCCGGGGTTTTTCTTTTCATTTCGCGTTTTGCCTTACGGGCATTGCACGCTTTCAGTGTGCGGTGATGACGGGGTCGCCATCGATCTCGCCATCGCTCGGCAAGGCAACCGCCTTGCGCGCCTTTTCCTCATCCTCGGCCGTCCATTCGATCGGCTCGGGCTGATGGGTCAGCGCGTGGCTGAGCACTTCCTCCATGCGCGAGACCGGCACGATTTCGAGACCGTTCTTCACATTGTCCGGAATCTCGGCCAGATCCTTGGCGTTTTCTTCCGGGATCAGCACCTTGGTGATGCCGCCGCGCAATGCCGCCAGCAGCTTCTCCTTCAGTCCGCCGATCGGCAGCACCCTGCCCCTCAGCGTGATTTCGCCGGTCATGGCGATGTCGCCGCGAACCGGAATGCCGGTCATGACCGAGACGATCGCGGTTGCCATCGCTACACCGGCCGACGGACCGTCCTTCGGTGTCGCGCCTTCGGGCACGTGCACATGGGTGTCGGTACGGTCGAAGCGCGGCGGCTCGATGCCGAAATCTATCGCCCGCGAACGGACATAGGACGCAGCCGCCGAGATCGATTCCTTCATGACGTCGCGCAGATTGCCGGTCACCGTCATGCGTCCCTTGCCAGGCATGGAAACGCCTTCGATGGTCAGCAATTCGCCCCCGAACTCGGTCCAGGCAAGGCCTGTGACGACCCCGATCTGATCTTCCAGATCGGCCGCGCCATGGCGGAACTTCGGCACGCCGATATAGTCCTCGACATTGGCCTCGTCGACCTTCACCGACTTCTTGGCGTTGCGCACGATGTCGGTCACCGCCTTGCGGGCGAGTTTCGACAATTCGCGTTCGAGATTACGCACGCCGGCTTCCCGCGTGTAGCGGCGGATCACAAGACGGATCGCATCGTCGCTGATCGAGAACTCCTTGTCCGACAGGGCGTGGTTCTTGACCGTCTTGGGCAACAGGTGGCGCTTGGCGATCTCGACCTTCTCGTCCTCGGTGTATCCGGCAATGCGGATGATCTCCATGCGGTCCATCAGCGGCGGCGGAATGTTGAGCGTGTTGGCCGTCGTCACGAACATCACGTTCGACAAATCGTAATCGACCTCCAGATAATGGTCGTTGAACGTGTGGTTCTGCTCCGGATCCAGCACCTCGAGCAGCGCCGAGGACGGATCGCCACGAAAATCCATGCCCATCTTGTCGATCTCGTCGAGCAGGAAGAGCGGGTTGGACTTCTTGGCCTTTCGCATCGACTGGATGACCTTGCCGGGCATCGAGCCGATATAGGTGCGCCGGTGGCCACGAATTTCGGCTTCGTCGCGCACACCGCCAAGCGCCATGCGCACAAACTCGCGACCGGTCGCCCTGGCGATCGACTTGCCGAGCGAGGTCTTGCCGACGCCCGGAGGCCCGACAAGGCACAGGATCGGCCCCTTGATCTGCTTCGAACGGCCCTGCACGGCGAGGTATTCGATGATCCGCTCCTTGACCTTCTCCAGGCCATAGTGATCGGTTTCGAGCACCTCTTCGGCGAGCTTGATGTCGGTCTTGATCCTCGAACGGCGTCCCCAGGGAATGGAGAGCAGCCAGTCGAGATAGTTGCGCACGACGGTCGCTTCCGCCGACATCGGGCTCATCTGACGCAGCTTCTTGAGTTCGGCCGTCGCCTTTTCGCGCGCTTCCTTCGACAGCTTGACCTTCTTGATGCGCTCTTCCAGTTCGCCGAGCTCGTCCTTGCCCTCCTCGGTCTCGCCGAGTTCCTTCTGGATCGCCTTCATCTGCTCGTTGAGATAATATTCGCGCTGCGTCTTCTCCATCTGCCGCTTGACGCGGCTGCGGATGCGCTTCTCGACCTGAAGGACGGAGATTTCGCTTTCCATCAGCCCGAGTACATGCTCAAGCCGTGCCTTGATCGAGAAGATGCCGAGAATCTGCTGCTTTTCGCTGATCTTGATCGCCAGATGCTGCGCCACGGTGTCGGCGAGCTTGGAATAGTCGTCGATCTGGGTGACCGCGCTGACGACTTCCGGCGAAACCTTCTTGTTCAGCTTGACGTAGTTTTCGAACTCGGAGACGACCGAACGCGCCATCGCCTCGATTTCGACCTCGTCTTCCTCGGCATCGGGCACGACCTCTGCCTTCGCCTCGTGATATTCCTCGCGATCGGTGAATTCCATCACGCGGGCGCGTGAAATGCCCTCGACCAGAACTTTGACGGTCCCGTCCGGCAGTTTGAGAAGCTGGAGTACGGTGGCAAGCGTGCCGACATCGTAAAGCCCCTCGGGCGAAGGATCGTCGTCGCCGGCATTCTTCTGCGTGAACAGCAGAATCTGCCGGTCGGCATTCATCACTTCCTCGAGCGCGGCGATCGATTTCTGCCGCCCGACAAAAAGCGGCACGATCATGTGCGGAAAGACGACGATATCGCGCAATGGCAATAGCGGGTATCTATCGCCGGAGCCGAGGCCGATTTCCGTTCTTACCGATTTGCTCATTAGCGGCACCTTTCAGTGGCGGAATCGGTATCACACCGAATCCCTTGGCTATTCTAACGCCCGCCTGCCGTCTTCACACCCCCAAACGAACCTCATGGTTAGTCCTTTTGCCGCAATTTTCTATCTATCCGGCAACAGGTCGGTGTCTGGAAGGAGCACCGGCTTGGGAGACCGGTGGCAGGGCGGGTCTACTGCTGAATATCTGGTATCCGGCAGCGTGTCGTTCAAGAGGCGGGTGATCCGCACCCCGCAAGGCCTCCGGCCCCGCGGTCGTTCACGCACTGGCGCTTCCGCTTTCCTGCTCCCGGTTGCTGAGCTCCACGGCTCTTGTCGCGGAAGCTTGTGCTGCCAGTTAGGGAGCCCGCGCCATGCGCTGGATGCCTGGATTGACGCCGCCTATCTGGAGTGAGGGGGGCAAGCGGGCGAAGTTCCCGTCGTACAATCAGCGCGCTTCCGTGAAGACCCCGACCCCCGACTTGATCGGGGGGAGGATACGGCCGTCGTGAACGAAAAGCTTAAGCGCGCGCTTCCTTCTCCGCCTTCTTCTCGGCGTAGATGTAGAGCGGCCTTGCATTGCCGTCGACGACCTCTTCGGAGATGACGACTTCCTGCACGCCTTCAAGTGACGGCAGGTCGAACATCGTATCGAGCAGGATCGCTTCCATGATCGATCTCAGGCCGCGCGCTCCGGTCTTGCGTTCGATGGCCTTGCGCGAAATCGCACGCAGCGCATCCTCGTGGAAGGTCAGTTCCACATTCTCCATCTCGAACATCCGCTGATACTGCTTGACCAGTGCGTTCTTCGGTTCGGTCAGGATCTGGATCAACGCCTTCTCGTCGAGTTCCTCGAGCGTCGCGATAACCGGCAGACGGCCAATGAATTCGGGGATGAGACCGAATTTCAGGAGATCCTCCGGCTCGACCTGGCGGAACAGTTCGCCCACATGCCGCTCATCGGGCGATACGACCGAGGCACCAAAGCCGATCGAGGTCTTGCGTCCGCGGTCGGAAATGATCTTTTCCAGGCCTGAAAAGGCACCGCCGACGATAAACAGGATGTTGGTGGTATCGACCTGCAGAAACTCCTGCTGGGGATGCTTGCGCCCGCCTTGCGGCGGCACGGAGGCAACCGTGCCTTCCATGATCTTCAGCAGCGCCTGCTGCACGCCCTCGCCCGAAACGTCACGGGTGATCGACGGGTTGTCGGACTTGCGGCTGATCTTGTCGACCTCGTCGATGTAGACGATGCCGCGTTGCGCGCGCTCGACATTGTAGTCGGCCGACTGCAGCAGCTTCAGGATGATGTTCTCGACGTCCTCGCCGACATAGCCGGCTTCCGTCAGCGTGGTGGCGTCCGCCATGGTGAACGGTACATCGATGATGCGCGCCAGCGTCTGGGCGAGCAGCGTCTTGCCGCAGCCGGTCGGACCGATCAGCAGAATGTTCGACTTGGCCAGTTCCACGTCGTTGTGCTTGGAGGCATGCGCCAGACGCTTGTAGTGATTGTGCACGGCCACCGACATCACGCGCTTGGCGTGGGACTGGCCGATCACATAATCGTCGAGGACTTTCTGGATTTCCTGCGGCGTCGGAATGCCGTTACCCGACTTCACCATCGAGGATTTGTTTTCCTCGCGGATGATGTCCATGCACAGTTCGACGCATTCATCGCAGATGAAGACGGTCGGCCCGGCGATGAGCTTTCTTACCTCATGCTGGCTCTTGCCGCAGAAGGAGCAGTAAAGCGTGTTTTTCGACTCACCGCCGTTGGATACCTTGCTCATTCGTCACCCTCTTCGGCCCTGCGCTCCAGCATCTGCCCCGTCCTTGTTTATTTGGGGCGTCCCGCAGCCGGAACCAGTCCGATCCCGTGTCTGGCAAAACCGCTCCAAATATCGAAGGCCAGAAAGCCTTTCGTTTCGCCTACCGGTATGCACGGAACCAAATCTGGTCCGCATATCGAGTAAATCAAGCACCGTGAAACACGCTTCGCAAGCGCTAAGCGGTCAGCGGCACGATTTTGTCGCGTCAATTCTCTATATAAGCTTAACGGCGCACAAGTCTTGTGACCTGAATGTCACAAAGCTGATACCTGCCGTCCGGCCTGCCCTGCCAGCCTGGCCTCGTGCCGGAATAGCCCAGTCGCGAATCGCGCGTCAACCTGGATACCGGCTCACCCTTCTTCTTCGCGTGTCTCGATCACCTTGTCGATCAGGCCCCATTCCTTGGCTTCCCCGGCCGTCATGAAATGGTCGCGATCGAGCGTGGTCTCGACCGCTTCATAATCCTGACCGGTATGCTTGACATAAATCTCGTTGAGCCGCTTCTTCAGCTTGATGATATCCTGAGCGTGGCGCTCGATGTCGGAAGCCTGGCCCTGGAACCCGCCGGAAGGCTGGTGCACCATGATGCGCGCATTCGGCAGTGCGAACCGCATGTCCTTTTCGCCGGCGCAAAGCAGCAGCGAGCCCATCGAGGCGGCCTGGCCGAGACACAGTGTCGAAACCGGCGGACGGATGAACTGCATCGTGTCGTAGATCGACAGGCCCGAAGTGACCACGCCGCCGGGCGAATTGATGTAGAGATGGATTTCCTTCTTCGGGTTCTCCGCTTCCAGGAACAGAAGCTGGGCGTTGACCAGCGTTGCCACTCCATCCTCGATCGGCCCGGTGATGAACAGCACGCGCTCCTTCAGCAGGCGCGAAAAAATGTCGTAGGCCCGCTCCCCGCGATTGGTCTGTTCGACGACCATCGGAACGAGGTTCATGGCGGCTTCAATCGGATCTTTCATGGAAATGGCACCTGGGTTGGTCGCGGAGTGCTGCAAGCATGCACGGGTAGATTGCCTCGCCCGCACGTTCTGGGAATCAATGTCCGACTACACATAGGTCATGGCGCGTCGGGAAAAAAGGGCCGCACCGCCTGCCCTGCGCGCACGGTAAACGGCGAGTGGCGATGCCGGACTGTTCATGCGCGCTGCGGCAGGCAGGAGGCGAGTTCGCCCGGCCGCGAGCAGCCGAGCTGGATCATGTTGTTTTCCAGGTCTGTCTTCAGCATGTGCGCCACCACATCGCCGCCAGCCTCACCCAGCGCGGCGATGCCGACAATGAAGGAGCGGCCCGACAGGACGAAATCGGCGCCGAGCGCCAATGCCCGCACAATGTCGAGCCCTGATTCGACGCCGCTGTCGAAAAGGACGGTGATCTTGCCGCGCACCGCCGGTGCAACGCGCGCCAGCGCATCAATCGAGGCTGGCGCGGCGTCGAACTGGCGGGCGCCATGATTGGAAACCACAATGCCGTCCATGCCGAGCTTTATGCAGTCTTCCGCGTCTTCTTGCGCCAGGATGCCCTTGACGACAAGCGGGCCTTTCCAGCGTTCGCGGATCGACGCCAGATGGTCATGGTCGATCCTGCCGATCCGCTTGGCGACGTATTCCGACAGCGCGACGCCCTGTTCCTTTGCCAAATAGGGTTCAATCGTCTTGAAACGCGGAGCGCCGTGGCGCGCCGTCGCCAGCGCCCATTCAGGCCTCGCCAGCACCTGAGCCAGGCGGGACAGTCCGCCCTTGTCGCGCGACAGGCCCGCCCTGCGCTGACGCTCGCGTGTCGAACTCACCGGCACGTCGACGGTCACGACCAGCACCTCGAAGCCGGCGCGTTCGGCCCGGTCGATCAGGTCGGTCTCCGCTTCTGCATCATCGAACGGATAAAGCTGGAACCAGCCATTGGGACCGGCGATCGGACCGATCGTCTCGGGCGTCTCGCAGGCAACTGTGGAAAGACAATAGGCAAGTCCGTGCTCGCGCGCCGCGCGCGCCAGGACCTGTTCGCCGCCAGGCCACATCATGCCGGTCGCACCGACCGGCGCCATGCCAAACGGCGCGGCATAATCGCGGCCGAACAGTGACGTCTTCAGTTCCGGCGCCGCATACCCCCTGGTGAAGCGCGGCGTAAGGCAGACCTGGTCGAGTCGGTCACGATTGCGCGAGACCGCCTTTTCTAGCCCCGTGCCGCTATCCAGATATTCCCAGGCAAAGTGGGGAACACGACGGCGCGCCTTTTCGCGCAGATAGGGGATCGACGGATAGCGATCCAGTATCCTTGAAATTTCCATTGTATTCGCCTCCCCACGGAACATCTCACCTGCAAGGTCATTTGCACCGGTCGCGTGGAATGGATAGATACGGCTGCCCTGCCCCGGTAAAATGCCGAGCGCTTCGCATAACGCCTAACAGGCCAGTTTGGAAACCGGAAAATCGATGGCAATGACAATGAACGAGACCGTTGAAGCCCTGGTCGAAGGCACGGAGATCGATCCCGCCATCGATCCCGTATGCGGTATGACCGTCAAGCTCAATGCCGGCAAGCCCCACCTGAATTACAAGGGCAGGGAATATCACTTTTGCAGCAACAAATGCCACGACCGGTTCGAGGCCGACCCGGTTTTCTTCCTGTCCGGCAACAACAAGAAGGTCGTCCGCAAGGCGCCGGCCGGCGTGAAATACACCTGCCCTATGGACCCGGAAATCGTCACCGACGCGCCCGGCACCTGCCCGATCTGCGGCATGGCGCTGGAGCCGATGGGCGTCGCGCCCGAAGGCCCCAATCCCGAACTCGTCGATTTCACCCGCCGCTTCTGGGTGTCGGTGGCATGCTCCGTTCCCCTGCTCGTTCTGTCCATGGGACCGATGCTGGGCCTGCCGTTCCGCGAATGGCTGGGCGAGCGCACTGCCCAGTTCGTCGAATTCCTGCTCGCCGCTCCAGTCGTGCTGTGGGCCGCCCGACCCTTCTTCCACCGTGGCTGGAATTCGCTCAGGACCGGCAACTACAACATGTGGACGCTGATCATGCTGGGCGTGGCCGCCGGCTTCGGCTACAGCACGGTTGCAGCCATTGCGCCGCAGATATTCCCGGTCGCGTTACGCCAGCCCGACGGCACCGTGCCGGTCTATTTCGAGGCATCCGCTGTCATCGTCGCGCTGGTGTTCCTTGGCCAGATCCTCGAACTGCGCGCACGCGAAACGACCGGCTCGGCGATCCGCGAACTGCTCGATCTCGCGCCGAAAAAGGCGATGCGCATCAACGCCGACGGCAGCGAATACGAAGCGCCTGTCGAAAACATCATTCCCGGCGATTTGATCCGCATCCGTCCCGGTGAGGCGATTCCCGTCGACGGCGCGATCGAGGAAGGTTCGGCGACCATCGACGAATCCATGATCACCGGCGAGCCTATCCCGCTCGAAAAGCGTCAGGGCGATCCGGTCAGCGCCGGCACGCTCAACGCTACCTCGTCTTTCGTCATGAAGGCCGAGAAAGTCGGCGCCGATACGCTGCTCGCTTCCATCGTCGACATGGTGGCAAGCGCCCAGCGCTCGCGCGCGCCCTTGCAGGGCCTCGCCGACCGCGTTTCGGGCTGGTTCGTGCCGACCGTCGTCCTCGTTGCCGTTATCGCCTTTTTCGCCTGGCTGTTCTTCGGCCCGACGCCGGCGCTGGCGCATGCCATCGTCGCCGCCGTCTCGGTACTGATCATCGCCTGCCCCTGCGCGCTCGGCCTCGCCACGCCGATGGCGGTGATGAACGCCGCCGGCCGCGGCGCACGCGCCGGTGTGCTGATCCGCGAGGCAGCCGCGCTGGAACGCCTCGCCAATGTCGACACGCTGGTGCTCGACAAGACCGGCACGCTGACCGAAGGCAAGCCCTCGCTGTCGCGCACAGAGTCGCTCGGCAAGGACAAGGAGGACGTATTGCTGGCGCTTGCCGCCGGCATGCAGAAGGGTTCCGAACATCCCCTCGCCCGTGCGTTTGTCGCAAAGGCCGAAGAGGATGGCATCTCGCCCGGCAAGATCAGTGCCGAGGAAGTCCGCCCCGGACGCGGCATCGTTGCCAAATCGGGCAAAAAGGCGCTGGCGCTCGGCAATGCCGCCCTGATGGCCGAGGAAAAGGTCGACATGGCGTCCTTCGAGGAAGCCGCCCGCGATGCCGGTGCGGCGACCCCGGTTTTCTTCGCCATCTCAGGCAAGCCTGCCGCCGTCTTCTTCATCAACGACCGTATCAAGCAGGGCACGAAGGACGTCATCGCCAAGCTGAAGGCGGAGGGCCTCGACATCGTCATGGCGACCGGCGATAACCCCGTCACCGCGAAGGCGGTAGCCGCCGAAACCGGCATCGATCAGGTGGAGGCCGGCCTGCTGCCCGCCGACAAGCATGCGCTGGTCGACCGCCTCAAGTCGCAGGGCCGCAAGGTCGCCATGGTCGGCGACGGCATAAACGACGCACCCTCGCTCGCCGCGGCCGATGTCGGCATCGCCTTTGCGAGCGGCACCGGCGTGGCGATCGAGAGTGCCGGCATCACGCTGGTCAAGCCGGATGTGGCAGGCGTTCTGCGGGCAAGGCGGCTGGCGCGCGCCACCGTCGCCAATATCTGGCAGAATCTGTTCTTCGCCTTCATCTACAATTCCGCCGGCGTGCCGATCGCGGCGGGCATTCTCTATCCCGTCTTCGGCTTCCTGCTGTCGCCGATGTTCGCCGCAGCCGCGATGAGCCTGTCTTCCGTGTCGGTGATTTCGAACTCACTGAGATTGCGCAGGTTGAGGCTCTGAAGATTCCCCTCCCGCTTGTGGGGAGGGGTTAGGGGTGGGGGTTGCCAGCGTGAGCGAGCGACTGGAATTGACATGACCGGGCGCGGCGAGCGCTTCCCCCACTTGTTCAACATTCGCCCTTCGACAAGCTCAGGACTCGGCTTCACCCGCCTCCCCACAAGGGGAGGCATTGGCGTCAAGGCCTCAGCATCACCTTGCCGGTGTTGGCGCCAGCCAAAGCATCAGGCAGTCTTGCGTGCGCTTCGCCGAGCGGGATAATCGCGGCGACATCGGTCTTCCACGCCCCGCTGGCGAAGCGCTTCATGACCTCTGCGCCTGCCGCCATGACGGCTTCCGCCGGCTTTTCATTGAGCCATTTCGTCAGCCAGAATCCGCGAATGTGCTTGTCCATGAAGACGAACTGGCCGGCCTGCTTCAACGTCGGCGATTCGGGGGACATCTTGCCGTAGATCACCCATTCGGCGCGTGAAGGCATCGCGGCGAAAATATCGGCGCAGATCTGGTCGGCCACGGCGTCAAGAAACACGCGCGGCTTTTCGGTTTTGACCAGCGCGCCGAATGCGGCGATGAAACCAGGGTCGGAAATGTCGAGCACATGCGCCGCGCCCAGTTCCCTGACGTGGGCGATCTGCTCGGCCCGACGCACCAGAGAGATGGCATTGTAGCCCTCATCGCGCGCCAGTCCGGCGATCAGCTTGCAGAGCTGGCTTGCCGCCGCCGACATGAGGAAGCTCTTCGATCCACGCTCCTTGACCTCGCCGAACATCGCGATGGCTGTCATCGGATTGACGAAGAACGCCGCCGCATCCTCGTCACGAACCGCGTCGATCACCGGTACGCAGGATCTGGCGTCGGTCAGCGCATATTCGGCCCAGGCGCCCGATTTTGATGCCGTCATCGCGACCCGCTTGCCGACAAGCCCCTCCGCGCCCTTGCCGGCGGCGACAACCACACCGCTGCCTTCGAAGCCAGCCGGCCGGCCCTCGACGCGCGGCAGGCCGTATTCGCCCTTGATGAAATGCAGGTCGGACGGGTTGATGTTGGCGAGCGTGATCCTGACCAGCACCTCACCGTCGCCCGGCTGCGGTACCGCGATATCTTCATGCTTGAGATAGGGACTAAGCGAAGTGATCATTGGCCCTTCAGCCGTGCCCGAAAACCCGCTGCCGATCACCGTCAGCGCCTTCATGGTCGCCGGAATATCCGTCATTTGTTGCTCCTCGGCCGTTTCTGCTCCGCCTGTCCCTTTGTCAGGGTTTCAGCACCAGCTTGCCCACCGCCCTGCGCGCATGGATGAATTCCAGTGCATCGGCGGCCTTTTTCAGCGGATAGACCGCCTCGACATGCGGTTTCACCTTGCCTTCGACATACCAGTTCATCAGTTCGGCCATATTGGCGGCATAGACCTGCGGCTCGCGCTGCGTGAACGAACCCCAGAACACGCCGACCAGTGCATAGCCCTTTACCAGCGCCAGATTGACCGGAAATTTCGGGATCGTGCCGGAAGTAAAGCCGACAATCAGCAGCCGCCCCTTCCAGGCCATCGCCCGCGACAGGGCATCGAACACTTCGCCGCCGACGACGTCGAAGGCGACATCGGCGCCCTCGCCGCCCGTCGCATCCTTGAGCGCGTCCCTCAGATTGTCGTAGCCGAGCGCGGCATCCGCGCCATGGGCAATCGCAAGCCGGCGCTTTTCCTCGGTTGAAGCGATCGCTATCACCTTCGCGCCCATCGCCTTGCCGATCTCGACGGCGGCAAGCCCCGTCAGCCCCGCGGCACCGGTAATAGCCAGTGTTTCGCCCGGCTGCAATTGCGCGCGCTGCTTCAGCGCGTGATGCGCCGTGCCGTAACCGCACATCAATGCCGTGGCGTCGCCGGCGTCCACGCCCGTAGGCACAGGCATGACGGCGTTCTGGTGCGCCTTGACCAGTTCGGCATAGGCGCCAAGCTGACCCACGGTGCCCACCCGGTCGCCCGGCTTGAAGCGCGTGACCTCGCTGCCGACGGTAACCACATCGCCGACTGCCTCCATGCCGGGCGTGAACGGCGTCGGCGGCTTGGCCTGGTAAAGCCCCTGCACCAGCAACCCGTCGGGAAAGTTGACCCCGATCGCCTCGGTGCGGATGACGACCTCCTTCGGTCCGGGAACCGGATCGTCGAGTTCGGCAAATTCGAGGCCGGAGATCGGTCCGTATTCGTTACAGACGATGGCTTTCACGGCTTCGGCCTCACACTTTTTCCTGGGTGTATCGCTTCAGTTCCTGGCGCGCGACCTGGCGGCGATGCACGGCGTCGGGACCATCGGCGAAGCGCAGCGTGCGCACATGCGTCCAGGCGCGGGCAAGTTGGAAATCCTGCGAAATACCGGCCCCGCCATGCATCTGCATGGCTTCGTCGATCACTTTCAGCGCCACTTGCGGCGCGATCACCTTGATCTGCGATATCCATGGCGCGGCTGCCCTGGCGTCGCCCTTATCCATCATCCAGGCCGCCTTGAGGCAGAGCAGGCGCGCCATCTCGATCTCCATGCGGGCATTGGCGATGATGTCGTAATTGGCGCCGAGCTGGGCAAGCTTCTTGCCGAAGGCTTCGCGCTGGAGCGAACGCTTGCACATGGCTTCGAGCGCGGCTTCCGCCTGTCCGATCGCGCGCATGCAGTGGTGGATACGGCCCGGCCCGAGCCGGCCCTGCGAAATCTCGAACCCGGCGCCTTCGCGCATCAGCAGGTTCGACGCCGGCACGCGTACGTCGGTCAGCTTGACATGCATGTGGCCATGCGGCGCGTCATCCTCGCCGAAGACCTGCATGGCGCGCAGGATTTCGATGCCCGGCGTGCCGGCCGGCACCAGGACCATCGAATGCTGCTGGTGCCTGGGCCGGCTCTCGTCGGGGGTGTGAACCATGACGATGTAGATCTTGCAGCGCGGATCGCCGGCGCCGGAAGACCACCATTTTTCACCGTTCAGCACATAGTCGTCGCCATCGCGCATGCAGGACATCGACACATTCGTCGCGTCGGAGGAAGCGACTTCAGGCTCGGTCATCAGGAAGGCGGAGCGAATTTCTCCCTCGAGCAGGGGTTTGAGCCATTTCGCCTTGTGTTCGTCCGTACCGTAACGCTCCAGCACTTCCATGTTGCCGGTATCGGGAGCGGAACAGTTGAACACTTCGGCGGCCAGGTGCGATTTGCCCATCTCCTCGGCCAGATAGGCATATTCGACCGTGCTCAACCCGTAGCCGCGTTCGGAATCGGTCAGCCAGAAATTCCACAGCCCGGCTTCCTTCGCCTTTTTCTTCAGCCCTTCGAGGATTTCGCTCTGGCGCGGCGTGTAGCCCCAGCGGTCGCCCTTCTCCACCTCGGCGAGAAATTCCTCGTCCAGTGGAGCGATCTCGTCGCGCACCATGGCCGCGACCTTCTCGTGGATTGGCTTCAGCCGCTCCGTCATGCCCAATGCCATGTTCGACGATGACGCTGTCATGTTCATGCGCCCTGTCCTCCCGATTGATTGCTAATTGCTGTTCGCCCCCGCTGCTACGCTGTTCAGCGCGAAGCCGGTGAATGTCTCGACGATTTCCTCGCGTGCGGTCTTTTCGTCACCCCGCCTGCGCCGGTACCACAGCACCGGATTGTTCAAAATGGCAAGCACGGCCTTCGACGCAAACGAAGCGTTCGAAAAGTGAAACACGCCCTGATCGCGGCCCTCCACAAGGACAAGGCGGAACAGGCCTTCATAACGTTCGCGCTCCTTCATCAGGAGCGCAAGCTTCTCACGCTGCGCCGGCGTCGTGGAGCCTGCCAGATGCATTTCCACACCCTGCATCACCACCCGTTGGTAACTCAGATGCTCGAGCATGTTGCGAACGTGCGCCCGGCACATGACAGCGAGTTTTTCCCGCGGCGCCAGATCGTTTTTGACAATCGGCTCGATCGTCGAGAGATTGATCGCCATGCCGCGCCGGTAGACATCGTAGAACAGTTCAGCCTTGGAGCGGTAATAATGATAGACCCTGCCCTTGGTCGCGCCCAGCCGGTCGGCCACCGTATCGATGCTGGTCGCGTCGTAGCCCGCTTCCATGAAGCAGTCCGCCGCGGCCGCGATGATCGCCCCGCGACCGCTATCGCCGGCCGCTTGCGCCATCTGCCCCGCCATGTCGCCGGACCGGGTTGACCGGCTGGTGCTTCGTGCATCCGACATGTCGCGAAAATCTCCCCCCTTTGCGGGCCGTTGATTGTGATCATACTACCGAGTATGTTGTCAATTGCCGTGATAATGTTAAACACGCGCAGCTTCGATTCCCTGGGAGGAACCATGTCGATTCTGGACGAATTGTTCTCGCTCGCCGGCAAGAAGGCGCTGGTGACCGGCGGCGCAACCGGCATCGGCCGGATGATCGCCACCGGGCTGTCGCGCGCCGGCGCAGATGTCATGATCGCTTCGCGCAAGGCGGATGCCTGTATCGCGGTCGCCGACGAGATCAATGCCGCGCTGAAACAGGAAGGCGCGGAAGGCTCGGTCACCGGCTTCGCCGGCGATGTTTCGAGCAAGGAAGGCATTGCCGCGCTGGTCGGCGAAGTGACCTCGCGTACCGACAGCCTCAACATCCTGTTCAACAATGCCGGCGCGACCTGGGGAGCACCGATGGAGGAGTTCCCCTACGAAGGCTGGTCGCGCGTGCTCGACGTCAACGTTACCGGCCTGTTCAACCTGACGCGCGACCTGTTGCCATTGATGGACAAGGCCGCAACGCTTGAGGACCCCGCCCGAGTCGTCAATCTGGGTTCCGTCATGGGATCGGCAGCGATCGGTGAAGGCGCCTATTCCTATTCGGCCTCCAAGGCCGCCGTACATCATCTGACCCGCATTCTCGCCAAGGAACTGGCCGACAGGCACATCACCTTCAACGCCTTCGCCCCAGGTCCCTTCCAGTCGAAGATGACGGCCTTCGCCACGACCACGGACGAACAAATCGAAAAAGTCGCCCAGGGCGTGCCACTCGGCCGCATCGGCTCACCCGACGACATCGCCGGCGCCGCCATCTATCTTTGCAGCCGTGCCGGTTCCTATGTTACCGGCATGATCCTGCCGCTCGATGGCGGCATCCACATCAAGACCGGCCGTGGATCGCTGTTCAATCAATAAAGTCTGAAAAGAGATGCTTGACCGCAAGACCCTGCCCGTCGACGAACTGAAGAGACTGGCCGGCACATTCACAGCGACGTCCTCATGGGCGACCGTTTCCCAAGATATGATCGACACCTTCGCGCAGGCTACCGGAGATAATCAGTTCATCCATGTCGATCCGGCCCGCGCCAAAGCCGAAACCCCGTTCGGCGGCACCATCGCGCATGGCTTTCTCACACTGTCGCTGCTTTCTTCCATGGCCTATGAAGTGCTGCCGGTGCCGATGGGCGTGCTGATGGGCATCAATTACGGCTTCGACAAAATACGTTTCCTGTCGCCTGTCCCGGCCGGCTCGAAGGTGCGCGCCAATTTCAGTCTGGTCGAGTGCGAGCAGCGCAAGCCCGGCGAATTGCTGTCGCGCTATGAGGTCGCCGTCGAAATCGAAGGCATTGACTCGCCTGCATTGGTGGCCGATTGGCTTGGTCTCGCCATTATCGGCCTGCGCTGATGGCCGTGGGGATCTGAAGGAAGGAATTGCAAGGCATGACCATCCGTTTCGACGGCAAGGTTGCGATCGTCACCGGCGCGGGCAACGGGCTTGGCCGGGCGCACGCCATGGAACTGGCCAGGCGCGGCGCGAAGGTTGTCGTCAACGATTTCGGTGGCGCGCGCGACGGTACCGGCGCTTCGCTTTCGCCAGCCGAGCGGGTCGCCGGTGAAATCCATGCCATGGCGGGCGAGGCGATTGCCGACGGCGCCGACGTGACCGATGCCGACCAGTGCCGGGCCATGGTCGCCGCGGCGCAGCGCAAATGGGGCCGTGTCGACATCCTGATCAACAATGCCGGCATTCTGCGCGACAAGAGTTTCCCCAAAATGTCGGACAGCGACTGGAGCGCCGTCATCGACGTTCATCTCAACGGTTCGGCCAATTGCACACGCGCGGTCTGGCCGCTCATGCGCGAGCAGAATTACGGCCGGGTCGTCATGACGACATCGACGTCCGGCCTTTACGGCAATTTCGGCCAGGCCAATTACGGCGCGGCCAAGATGGGTGTCGTCGGCCTGATGCGCACCCTCGTCATCGAGGGTGCGAAATACGGGATCAGACTGAACTGCCTTGCTCCGACAGCCGCCACCCGCATGACGGAGGATATCCTCACACCCGACCTGCTCGACATGCTCAAGCCCGAATATGTCACACCCGCCGCCATCTTCCTGGCGAGCGAGGATGCCCCCAATGGCGAAGTCATGCTTGCCGGCGCGGGACACTATTCGGTGCTCGAATGGCGCGAAAGCAAGGGCGCACATCTCGCCGAAGCTGACCGCAACGCCGATGCGGTCGCCGCGAACTACGCTGCGATTGCGGCAATGGACGATCCCGACATGTTCACCGAAGGCCGTCAGCACGTCACCAAGATACTGCAAGCCGAAGCGGCCATGAGAAAAAGCTGAAATTCCAACCGACAAGGACACGAGCCATGCGTTCCGCCGTTATCGTTTCCACCGCCCGAACCCCGATCGGCAAGGCCTATCGCGGCGCCTTCAACGACACCCAGGCCCAGGCGCTGGGCGGCCATGTCATCGCCGAAGCAGTCAGGCGCGCCGGCGTCGACAAGGCGGAGATCGACGACGTCGTGATGGGTGCGGCGATCCAGCAGGGCACGACGCACATGAACATGGCGCGCCAGTGCGCCATGCGCGCCGGCCTGCCGACATCCGTTGCCGGCATGAGCCTCGACCGGCAATGCGCGTCGGGTCTGATGGGGATTGCCACGGCGGCAAAGGAAATCATCGACGACGGCATGACGGTGACGGTAGGCGGCGGGCTGGAATCGATCTCGCTCGAGCAGAACGAGCACATGAACATGTACCGTGCCGCCGATCCCTGGCTGATGGATCATCTGCCGGCGCTCTACATGTCGATGCTGGAAACCGCCGAGATCGTCGCCGACCGCTATGGCATCAGCCGCGAGGCCCAGGACGAATATTCCCTGCAATCGCAGATGCGCACCGCCGCCGCCCAGCAGGCCGGCAGATTCGATGACGAGATCGTGCCCCTGCCCTCCATCATGAAGGTGCAGGACAGGGAGACCAAGGAGATATCCGATGTCGCGGTGACGCTCGACAAGGACGAGGGCAACCGGCCTTCGACCACGTTGGAAGGTTTGGCTTCGCTCAATCCCGTGTTCAAGGGCGGACAGCAGGTCAAGGAAGGCCGGTTCATCACCGCCGGCAATGCCAGCCAGCTATCCGACGGCGCTTCGGCCGCCGTGCTGATGGAGGAAAAGGAAGCCGAAAAGCGCGGCCTGACGCCACTCGGCATCTATCGCGGCATCGCGGTCGCCGGCTGCGATCCCGACGAGATGGGCATCGGCCCGGTCTTCGCCGTGCCGAAGCTGCTCAAGGCCAACGGGCTTACCATCAACGACATCGATCTTTGGGAATTGAACGAGGCCTTCGCCTGCCAGACGCTTTATTGTCGCGACCGGCTCGGCATCGATCCGGAAAAATACAATGTCGACGGCGGCGCCATCTCGATCGGCCACCCCTATGGCATGTCGGGCGCGCGCATGACGGGCCACGCCCTGATCGAGGGCAAGCGCCGTGGTGCGAAACATGTCGTTGTCACCATGTGCGTCGGCGGCGGCATGGGCGCGGCAGGCCTGTTCGAGGTCTGCTGACCTCGAATAGGCGGAAAACTGCACCCGACATCAACGAAGATGGCCGGAACCGTTCCGCCGCCGAATTCTTGCATCAGGGCCGGGGAAGACGGCCATACCTTGACCGGCGGTCCCGATACAGGAACATCGCCCAGTAGATCGCCGCGGCAACCAGTACCATGAAGACTCCGGCAAACAGTGCGTCGGAGATGAAATGGCCGCCCTGCCCGACCCGGATCAATGCCTCGAGCAGGCCCATGAAGATCGCCAGCGCGTAGAAGATCGGCCGCCAGGCGGTTGTCACGAAGGCGAGCGCGATGAAGGCCATCACCATCGACGCCACCTCGCCCGACACGAAAGAGCAATTGTCGATGCAGGTCCCGCTCCAGTCGAGCGGCGTGGTGTGCAAATCCTCGCCGCCCAGTTGGATGATTTCGCGCGGCCGCCAGCGTCCCCAGTGGTCCTTCAGGATGATGTTGACCAGCAGAAGCGGTCCGCCAATCGAACAGATGGCGAGATAGAGCCATTTGCGGAAATCGAAGCCGAGCAGTGCCGGCTGCTGCTTGAAGGTAACCACGCAGCCGACAGTGATGAGGATGTACCAGGCGGTGAAACCGTTCAGAAACACCGTCCGCAAGAAACGCCAGAACCATTCCTGCGTCATCGGAAAGACGTCGCCTGAAAAGAAAAGACGCGAGACGGCGATGTCGAATTGCGGCCATGCCGTAAAGACGATCGCCGTTGCCAGGCCCAGCACAAACGCGATGATTGCGACCATGGCGGTTTCGCGACCGCCCGGCAGATGCGTCCAGAACGGCCGCCTGTCTGCCCTGTTCGGAGTTGCTTCGCCCGGCCTTATATCATCCGGCGTGGAATCGTCCGGCGTGCCCATCACCCGCCTTCCCTGGCTCCCTCGCCGGCGCCCGGCTTGAAACCGCGCAGCGCATAGAACCAGACCTGACCGATATAGCCAGCCGACGGCTTCATGCTGCCGAGCAGTTCGACATCGGAGAAAGCCGACACGATCTCGTAGGGGTTGCGCAGATCGGTCATGTAGAGCACCGGCTCGGACGGATGGTCCTGATAGGCGCGCGTCAGTTCGAAATGGTCGTCGGGAAACTCGTCCCAGCGCCAGGAGACGATCTTTTCCGGCCGTTGGCGCATGTAATAGAGCATAAGCGAGGCAAGCCGCCTGTTGTCGACCATGACCGCCGAATACTGATCCTTTGCCGCTTGTGCCGCCAGCGCGGCGGCGACTTCGCGCGAACCATGCATGCGGTCGAACGGGCTGGCATTGCCGGGCAGCGGCAATTGTCCCGGTGCTGAGAATGCTACCGCGACGGCGATGATGGCAAACACTGCCGTGTGCAGCCACATCGAGGTGCGGTGCCACCAGTCGGGAATAAGGTTGACCATCAGATCGGTCACCAGAACCGTTGCCGCGACATAGGTCAACGCCGCCCAGTTCGCATAGGCCTTGCTCATCAGCGACTGGACGATGATCAGCGCCAGCACCGGTACGGAAAAGCACAGCAGGAAAAGCTGCTGGCGGTTCATGCCCTCCACGATCAGCCGGAAGATCGCGACCAGGAAGATGCCGAACAGGATCGGCCCCATCACGCCGAATTGCGATCCGAGGAACTCGGCGAAACGACCGAAATGCAGCCTGCCGTCCCAGCCGATATTCTCGCCGGTATGGCCGACCGTGGCGAAACCGTTCTGCAAGTTCCAGATGACGTTCGGCGCCAGCATCGCCGCACCGATGGCGATCGCCAGCCAGAAGCCCCACCGGCTCAGCACATGCGGGCGTTCGGAGACAATCAGTGAATAGATGATCGTGCAGGGCAGGAAATAGATCATCGCATATTTCGACATCATGCCCGCGCCGAGTGCCAATCCCAGCAGCACCGCCCATTTCAGCTTGTCCGTCTCTTCGAAATGGAGAAACGCCAGGAGCGCGACCGCCCAGAAGAAAAGCAGCGGAACGTCGGTCGAGACCAGAATGGAGGAAAGCGAAACCGCGGGCAACGTGGCATAGACGACGGCCGACCAGAAGCCCGTCCTCGGGTCGAACAGCTTCGTTGCGATGAGGAAGATCGTAAATGCGGTTGCCGTATGGATGACGGGTGACATCAGCCGTACGCAGAACTCGCTGTCGCCGCAGACCCCGGTAACCGCGCCGATGATCCAGGCCAGCACCGGCGGCTTGGAGAAATAGCCGAACGCCGGCTCCTTGCCCCACACCCAGTACTGCGCTTCGTCGAAGAACAGTTCGGTGTTGTTGAACCACAAAGATACGAGCCTGAGCACCAGGATCACGCCAAGCAGCAGCACGGTACGCTGCAGCCAGGGCTGCCATTCCTGCCTGGCGGCCGGAACGCCTCCGATATGCCTGATCGACGTCACGTGCCGAGCTCCGGGGTGAATAACAGCCGCAAGGTCCGGTGGCCGCTTCCTGGCGCTCACCGCCGGAACAATTCCTGACCCTTGCCAATTGGGCGCGTGTATGGGATTTACGCCGCCGCAAGTCAAGCTGGCCGGATGGTTCGGTTGGCCGGCCGACGGTGTTGCCGGGCCTGAGCAGATTTTCAATCGCCATATGCAGATTTCCGTCGTCATTCCGGCCTTCAACGAGGAAGGCAATATCGGCCGCCTCGTCGCCGAAACATTCGAGGCCGTACCCGACACGATGCTCGGCGAAGTGATCGTCGTCGACGATTGCTCGACCGACGGTTCCGCCGACGAAGTCAACGGACTGAAAACCCTTTTTTCCAAGCTCAGACTGGTGCGTCACCTGACCAATGCCGGCCAGAGCGCCAGCTTGCGCACCGGCATCCTCGCCGCCCGCTTCCCCGTCATCGCCCAGATGGACGGCGACGGCCAGAACGACCCAGTCGACATTCCCGCGCTGGTCGAACTGCTGGCCGAACCGGGCGACAAGTCAGGCCCGGCACTGGTTGGCGGCGTGCGCACCAAGCGCAAGGATACCGGCTCCAAGCGCTTCGCATCGAAGGCGGCCAACTGGATCCGCGACACCATTTTGAAGGATGATTGCCCGGATACGGGCTGCGGCATCAAGGTCTACTGGCGCGAGGCGTTCCTGCTGCTGCCCTTCTTCACCAGCGTGCACCGCTATCTGCCGGCGTTGTTCCAGTGCTACGGCTTCAAGACGGCCTACCATCCGGTCAACGACCGCCCACGCATCGCCGGCGTATCGAAATACAACAATCTCAACCGGGCGCTCATCGGGCTTTACGACCTGTTCGGCGTTACCTGGCTGCGCCGCCGCACGAAGCACCCCGATACCAGCGAAGACTAGGCTCTCAGCCAGCCAGGGTGTCGCTCTGCGCCTCGCTGCGCAGCTGTTTGCGGTAGCGCGCATAGATCCACACGCCGATCAGCGTCGAGATGACGAACAGGCCGATGGAGACGCCGATCTGGACGCCCGAGCCGACATTGACGCCCGACCCCATCAACGCGAAGACCAGCGTCTGCGGCACATAGCCGGCAAGCGAACCTGAGAGGAAGGCGACAAAAGGAATGGCCGACGCCCCGGCCGCTAGATTGGCCAGCAGGTTCGAGCCGACCGGCAATAGCCGCAGGATGAAGGTCAGCCAGAACGTGTCGCGCATCCAGATACGCCGCGCCACATCAACCCGCCCGCGGATCAGGTTGACCGCCGCGTCATGGAATGCCCGTGCGAAATAATAGGCGATGAGGCAGCCAAGCCCGCTGCCGATGAGCGCGATGAAGAAGCCTTCGCCCACGCCGAAGAAATAGGCGGCGAAAAAGCTCACCGCCTGGCGCGGCCCGCCAAGTGCGGTGAAAATGCCCGCCAGCACCAGATAGGCCGTTCGCCCGTGCAGCCAGCCGGCATCTTGCGCACCTGAAAAGGCGAACAGGTCGACGATCTCCTCGAACTTGTAGCTCTCGATGAGGAAACCCGCGCCGATCAGCACGCAGATCAGGATAAGCCCCCTGAAAAGCAGTTTCGGCCCCATCTGGCGTAACGCCGAGGCAATGCGGTTCGACATCGGCCAGCGCCGTCCTTGTTCACCTGTCTCGCGATGCAGGCGTGACCTAGCAATCGCTTCATCCAATCGCAAACGAAAAGGCGCACCGAAATGCCACAGGCATCGACGGGTTGCCGGCTTGACGCATTCCCCGTGCGCTTGCACATTCGCCTGACGCGTAGGAGGAGAAACGTGAATACCGAAAGCCCGAACCTGCTCGACGACCTGGTGCTGCTGCCCTGGCTGGAAACCCATGTTCCGGGATTTTCCGAACTGCATGAAATCCGCAAATTCGACACCGGCCAGTCCAATCCGACCTATCTGATCGTCGCGACAAGCGGCAAATATGTGCTCCGCGCCAAGCCGCCCGGCGATCTCTTGAAATCCGCCCATCAGGTCGACCGCGAATACCGTGTCATGAAGGCGCTGGCTGGCACCGACGTGCCGGTGCCGAAGGTCTATGCGCTGGCCGAAGAAGAGGATTCGCCGATCGACCGCATGTTCTTCGTCATGGAGTTCCTCGACGGCCACATCTTCTGGGACCCGGCCCTGCATGAATTGACCGGGCCCGAAGCCAATGCCCATCGCGGTCAGGTCTATGACGCGATGAATGCCGCGCTCGCTGCGCTTCACAATGTCGATGTCGTGACGGTAGGCCTTGGCGATTTCGGCAAGCCGGGCAATTATTTCGAGCGCCAGTTCAGCCGCTGGTCGAAGCAATATGAGGCAAGCGAGATCGAGCGCATTGACGAGATCCACCAATTGATCGACTGGCTGGAGCCGCGCATCCCCGCCGACGACGGCACCGTGTCGCTTGTCCATGGCGACTACCGCCTCGACAACATGGTGTTTTCGCACGACGCCAGCCATATCCTGGGCATACTCGACTGGGAACTTTCGACGCTTGGCCACCCGCTGGCCGACCTAGCCTATCAGTGCATGCAGTGGCGCCTGCCGCATCAGGGCGGTTTCCGCGGCCTCGGCGGCGTCGACCGCAAGGCGGTCGGCCTGCCGAGCGAGGCCGAATATGTCGCCGCCTATTGCAGCCGCCGCGGCATCGGCGAGATCGAGAACTGGAATGTCTATCTGGCGTTCTCCTTCTTCCGCCTCGCCGCCATCCTGCAGGGTGTCTACAAGCGCTATGTAGACGGCAACGCCTCAAACCCGCAGACTGCGCAGGCCTATGGCCGCTCGGTGCCGCTGATGGGCAAGATGGCGATGGAGATGATCGCCGCAGGGAAGTGAAGGGTTGAGAAATTGCCGTCGCGCCCGAAATCAATGGGGTCAAGTGAAACCGGCAAGCGCTATTACGCGTATATGCTGTGAACGCCGGTTGCGGCAGCACGTCAGCCCGGAGGAAGACCATGCCCTCATCCCGAGTTTCGTTTCACTGCCTGAGACTGGTTACCCTCGTCGTATTCCTGCTTTCCCTCGCCGTCGGCGCGTTCGCCGCCGATACCGCCCCTGCGGACAGGCTGGAGACTCAACACGTCATCGATCAGCAGATCGGCGCGTTCAGGGCCGGCGACAACGAAAAGGCCTATTCCTTCGCCGCACCCGGTATAAAACAGGTGTTCCCGACTGTCGAACGCTTCATCGACATGGTCACATCCGGCTACATGCCGGTCTACGACCCCGAATCCTACGTGTTCGGCCGCAGTATCGATCAAGGCGGACAGATCCATCAGGAAGTCATCGTCACGGACCGCAACGGCAAGACGTGGCAGGCCGTCTATACTTTGCAGAAGCAGGCCGACGACACCTGGAAGATAACCAGTGTCAAACTCAATCCCTACAAGGGTGCTTCCGCATGATCGGGGCAAAAAACATATAATTTTTTCTATATATGTGCTAATTTGATCCCGAATTAGCGCGAAGGAGGATCGCCATGAAGAGGATTTTGCCGACTGTTTCGACTTTGGCCGCCCTGGCCTTCATCGCCTTGCCCTTCTGTCCCGCACGGGCCGCCGACGACGTGACCACCTATCAAACGCAGGGCGATTTCGAGGATGTCGCCGCCGAGATCGAGGACGCCATCGTCAACAAGGGGCTCGTGGTCGACTATCACGGCTTTATCGGCGACATGCTCGCGCGTACGGCTTCCGATGTCGGCAGCGACAAGAAGCTCTACGAAAACGCCGAGTTCTTCCAGTTCTGCTCCGCCGCGCTGTCGCGCAAGGTCATGGAGACCGACATCGCCAACATCGCCTATTGCCCCTATGTCGTGTTCGTCTACGAGGCGACGCCAGGCAATATAACCGTCGGCTTCCGCCGCCTGCCCGCCGGCGACGGCCGCGACGAGGTCAACACGCTGCTCGACGGCATCGCCAAGGCCGCCGTCGCCAACCAATAGGCGCGAGTTTTACCGGTTTCACACGGGCGGAATGTCGCCTTCCGCCCACATCGCTTTCGTTTCTTCCCGGAATTCGGTGAAACGGCCTGCCTCGATCGCGTCACGGATACCGGCCATCAGCGACTGGTAATAGCTCAGATTGTTCCAGGTCAGCAGCATGCCTGCGAGCGGCTCGCCCGCGCGGACGAGATGATGAACATACGCCCGCGAATAGTCGCGCGAAGCCGGGCAATCGCTCTCCTCGTCGAGCGGTCGTGGGTCTTCCGCGTGCCGCGCGTTCTTCATGTTGACCTTGCCGCGCCTTGTGTAGGCCAGGCCGTGCCGGCCGGCCCGCGTCGGCATCACGCAATCGAACATGTCGACGCCGCGCGCCACGCTTTCCAGAATGTCTTCCGGCGTGCCGACACCCATCAGATAGCGCGGCCTGTCCGCCGGCAGCGCCGGACAGGTGACGTCGAGCATGGTGAGCATGACTTCCTGCGGCTCGCCGACGGCCAGCCCGCCAATGGCGTAGCCCTTGAGGTTCATCGCCGACAGCGCCGCTGCCGAACGCAGCCTCAATCCTTCGTCCTCACCGCCCTGCACGATGCCGAACATCGCTTTTCCCGGCTGCTCGCCGAAGGCAGCCGCCGAGCGCTCGGCCCAGCGCAATGACAATTCCATCGCCCGCTCGGTCTCCTCACGCGCCGCCGGTAGCGCAATGCATTCGTCGAGCTGCATCTGGATATCCGAATCGAGCAGACTCTGGATCTCGATGGAGCGTTCCGGCGTCAGTTCGAATTTCGCGCCGTCGATATGCGAACGAAAGGTAACGCCGGTCTCGTTCAACTTGCGCAGATTGGCAAGCGACATCACCTGGAAACCGCCTGAATCGGTAAGGATTGGCCATGGCCAGCGCGCGAATTCATGCAGGCCGCCCAGCCGCGCGACTCGTTCGGCGCCCGGCCGCAGCATCAAATGATAGGTATTGCCGAGGATGATGTCGGAACCCAGATCACGAACCTGGTCCATGTACATGGCCTTGACCGAACCGGCGGTGCCGACCGGCATGAAGGCCGGCGTACGTACCGCGCCGCGCGGCATGGTAATCTCGCCGCGCCGCGCCGCGCCGTCCTGCGCCAGTATGGTGAAAGCGAATTCGTTTGTCATGACCTGGCGCCCTCCCGCCCAAGCCGCTCCATGGGAGTCCAGCCATGCAGCAATTGCTGGCTGCCGCCTTCGAAGGCGAATACATTTCCGCCACCGCCCGGCTGGTCGTGATCATGCGCAATCGGCCAGCCGGCGATATGGCACATCAACAAGGTGCCGACACCACCGTGGCCTACAATGAGGACATCACCGCGACCGGCTTCCGACAAAACCTTTTCGACGGCGCCAACGATCCGCGACTGGGCGTCAACGGCCCGTTCCCAGCCGCGAATGCTTGTGTCCGGACAGGCAAAGAACTGGCTTGCAACCTGCTCGAATTCATCCGGCATGAGAAACCCGGTCGCCGAACGGTCGTTCTCATGCATCTCTTCGCGGATAATGACGGGAAGACCGAGCGGTTCGGCGAGGGGCTGCGCCGTTTCGACCGCCTTCTTTTCCCCGCTCGATATTACGGTGCGGGTCTGCGCCAGCGCCATGTTGCCCGCCAGTGCCATTACACGCTGCCGGCCTTCTTCGTTGAGGCCCCACTTGTCGACCGGGATTGCAGGATCGATCGCGACCTGCGGATGGGAGAGGTAGCGGACAATCACCGCAACGCGCCTTCGTGCGGGTAAAGCAGGCAGGCATCGCCATAGGAATAGAACCGATACCCTGCATCGACCGCATGCGCATAGGCCGCCCGCATGGTTTCCAGACCGCTGAACGCCGAGACCAGCATGAACAGCGTCGAGCGTGGCAGATGGAAATTGGTCATCAGCAGATCGGCGGCCCGGAACCGGTAGCCCGGCGTGATGAAGATATCGGTAGCGCCGTCCCAGGTGTGGATCGCACCGCTCTCGTCGGCGGCGCTCTCCAGCAACCTGAGGGAGGTCGTGCCAACGCAGACAATGCGACCGCCAGCCGCCCGCACCGCGTTGAGCGCCTGGGCAATTTCGGCGGAAACCGTACCGCGCTCCTCATGCATGGTGTGGTCCTGCGTGTCGTCGGCCTTGACCGGCAGGAAGGTGCCGGCACCGACATGCAGCGTCACGAAATGCCTTGAAATGCCCTTTTCCTCGAGCCTTTCAAACAGTTCTTTGGTGAAATGCAACCCTGCTGTCGGCGCTGCGACCGCGCCCTCCTCCCGCGCATAGACCGTCTGATAGTCTTCCCGGTCGGCCTCGTCTTCGCTCCGCTTCAGCGCGATATAGGGCGGCAGCGGCGTTCGCCCGACGGTGGCGAGCGCCTCGTCCAGCACGGGACCAGTCATGTCGAAGGCAAGCGTCACCTCGCCCGCCTCGCCCTTCGCGATGACCGTCGCTTCCAGCGTACCAAGCAGGCAGACCTCGCGCTCGTGCCCAAAGCTGATGCGGTCTCCCTCCTGCAGCTTTTTGGCGCCGCGCGCGAAGGCCTTCCATTCATTGTCCGACACGCGCATGTGCAGCGTGATGCCGACATTGGCGATATGGCCATCGCGCACCCGCCGGCCTTCCAGTTGCGCCGAGATCACCTTGGTATCGTTGAAGACCAGCGCGTCGCCGGGCCGCAGCAAATCCGGCAGGTCCCGTACTACACGGTCTTCAAGGCCTTCGCCCGGCTTGACGACAAGCAGCCGCGCAGTATCGCGCGGCCGCGCCGGGCGCAGCGCGATCCTGTCTTCCGGCAGATCGAAATCGAATTGGTCGACGCGCATGTCGAACTACCTCCGAAGCACCCTGATGGCTGGCCCCTGGAGTTTGTCGTAGGGCAAACCGTTGGATGCTTTGATTATCGAGAGGACCATATTCGCCCTTAATATATACTCAGGATGAGGGTGGCGTGACCGCAATTTTTTGAAACGGATCGCCCCGCCTGTCCGCCGCGACTTTCATCGAAATGAGGGAATCGCGGACTTTGATCTCCACCACTCCATTTCCATTCCTGACACCCCTGCGACTTGCTTCACGTGCCTTGCTCCCGTGCCGAGCCGGAACCGCTTTCGTCGAATTTCAGGCGCATCCTGATGTTCCCAGGCGTTGACTACCCGCAGTTTTGACGGACACATGCTTCACATCATTCTTGAATTGTGCTACGTTATGTTCAAGCTGTCAAAATGCAGTTTACAGCATTTCAACTGAATTGTTATTGAGTGTATTTATGTCCATATAGTAAAAGATGCTGACATTACAGACGGCATCTTGCTTTGGCCCAGATCTAAATGGCCTATGTCCAAAAGGTGGGTTGCCATGACCAGAGTACCGACTTTCATCATTCTATGCTTTTGTTTCTAGGCCGCTTCACCGGCGAGCTTTGCTCAAAACCGCCCCGTCATGCTAACTGCGCCGCCACCGGGCGTGGTCAAGTTTCGCGCCTGCTGTGATGTCTGCGACATTGACTGCGTCCAGTGCACTTCAGGGCCTGCCAACCTGAGTTGCGGCAAGGGATTAAACCTCGCAGAATGCAATATGAAGGATGACAAGGTGCGGTGTTTCCCGGTATCGCGATCGCAGCAATTACGGAAGACACAAAAATCACTACAGTTAAAATCCCAATGACTTGGTGATGGCGATCAACCCTTGCTGCGCCACCACCCTAGGAACATGTCAATCAGTCGATTGATTCTGGCAAACTGCACATCAATGATTTCGTGAACGCGTCGCTCGTCCGTCAACTACATTCGTGCCGCGCAGACACTTACATATCCGCCGCGACCTTCAACGACACGATCGAATCGGGGTCCTTCACCGGCTCGCCGCGCTTGATCTGGTCGACATTTTCCATGCCTTCGACGACCTTGCCCCAGATCGTGTATTGCCGGTCGAGGAAGCGGGCATCGTCGAAGCAGATGAAGAACTGGCTGTCGCCCGAATCCGGGTTCTGCGCCCGCGCCATGGAACACACGCCGCGCTCATGCGGCGCCTCGTTGAACTCGGCCTTCAGCTTCTGGCCCGAACCGCCCATGCCGGTGCCGGTCGGATCGCCCGTCTGCGCCATGAACCCGTCGATCACGCGGTGGAACACAATACCGTCGTAAAAGCCCTCGCGCGCCAGTTGCTTGATGCGCGCGACATGGTTGGGCGCCAGGTCGGGACGCAATTCGATGACAACCTTGCCCCTGGTCGTTTCCATGACCAGCGCGTTTTCCGGGTCCTTGATCTCGGTCACTGCATTTCCTTTCTTCGCGCCGTCTGCTCCTCATTCGGCGCAGTCGCCGCATTGGTGCTTCAGCCGGCGTCTGATTTCATCTGCATCTTTATGATCTTGTCCGGGTTTGCAACCACGCCATTCGCCGCACTGTCGCCCTTCTTGATCTTGTCGACCACATCCATGCCGTCGATGACTTCGCCGAAAACGGTGTATTTGCCGTCGAGCGAGGGATACTTGCTGAGCATGATGAAGAATTGCGAATTGGCGCTGTCGGGATCCTGCGTCCGCGCCATGCCGAGCGTACCGCGCTCAAACGGCGTACTGGAGAATTCCGCCTTGAGGTCCGGCAAGCTGGAGCCACCAGTGCCTGTGCCCGTCGGATCGCCCGTCTGCGCCATGAAGCCGTCGATGACGCGATGGAACACGATGCCGTCATAAAAGCCTTGCCTGACCAGCGTCTTGATACGCTCGACATGCTTGGGTGCGAGATCCGGCCTGAGGCGGATGGTGATCCGCCCGTCCTTGGTGTCGAGATAGACGATATTGGCATCGTCTCCTGAAGACGCCGCCACAACCTTGTCCGGTGTGGCTGTGGACTTGTCCGGCTTGGCCGCGACCGCATCTGGGGCGCTGTCCTGGGTAGCCGTCTTCGGCGCCGTGGTCTCCTGGTTACTGGTGGCCTGATTGCTGGTGGCCGCCGGCTTGCTTGTCGGGTTGCATGCCGCCAGCAGGAGCGCGGCAAGCAACGGCAGAATGATGCGCGTCATGGAATTCTCCAAAAGGGAATCGGATCGGTCGACCTAGCGCCTGTCGACCTTTTTCATCAGGGCGGTCAGCACCGCTTCCGGCACAAAGGGAGCGACATCGCCGCCCATCTGGGCGACCTGACGCACCAATGTGGCGGTAATGGCGCGAAATTGCGGGGAAGCGGGGAAAAACACCGTCTTGATGTCGGGCGCCATCACGCCGTTCATGCCGGCCATCTGCATCTCGTAGTCGAGATCGGTGCCATCGCGAAGCCCGCGCACCAGCATATTGGCGCCGGCAGCCCGTGCGGCATGAATGACGAGGCCCTCGAAACTTTCGACCCGCACCCGGTTCTGCGTGTCGCTTTCGACCGCTCCGATGGCCGCCGCGATCAGTTCGGACCGTTCCTCGAAGGAAAACATCGGCGTTTTCGACGCCTGCACGCCGATACCGACCACCACCTCGTCGCAAAGCGCCAGCGCCTGGCGCAGCACGTCGACATGGCCATTGGTCAGGGGATCGAAGGAACCGGGATAGTAGGCAATACGCTTCATTGGCATATATCGCTGCAATAACAGAAAGTTACAGGTGTTTCCTCACACCTCGTGCGGCGACAGGGCCGGCACGAATCGACAGGACACTTAACCGAAATGTGCAAAAAGTCACACCGAAAGCTGAAAAGTGACTAAATATAGGGTTCAGGACCGGTTCATACCGGACGCATAAAATCCGAAGCATCGCAGGAATAATGCTGAAATGGATTCCGGCGAATAATCGGAGATAAACAGGGAGTAATGCGTCATGGCAATGCTGATTGCGGCCTTTTTGATGGCTTCGGCAATGATGGCAGCCGCCTTCCATTCGCTTTATGTCGAGCGCCGGCGTGAAATTCACCGTCAGCTCCGTACTGCGAAACTGCGCGGCCGCTTCGCCGACCTGGATTGAGCCGAAAGGCTGAACAAGTTTGAGACTGACACATCCCCGCGCAGGCCAGGGTCCTGAACCAGCCTTCGCCTCGCGCATTGCCCGACCTTCAGTCTCAATTACTGGCGCGGATCTGATCCGCGCCTTTTTTTTCGCCTATTTCAAATCGAGCCGCAGGATCGGCCTCCGCGGCAATCGCCTCGCTGCCTCTTCAAAGCCGAAATCCCTGAATGCGGCCATCGTGCCGAGGAACAGATCGTAATTGCCGGCCTTGTTTCCTTCGCCTACATCGGCCGGATAGGCTTCAATGACCTTGCCGCCCCGGATCAGTTCGCGCATCAAGCCCTGCCGCCGGAATGCCTTTCTGACGACGAAACAGTTCATCGCCCACACCGGCTTGTCATCGATCGCGGCAAGTGGTTTGGAGCGATTGAGCCGATCAAGATCGGTCCTGGGCACGATCAGAAGCCAGCCCACCGGCTCGCCGTCGACATAGGCGATCACGCCGGGTTGGCGGTTGGCGGCGACGCGTTTCTCCAGTTGCACCTTGTTGGCCCTGCCCTCGCCGGTGCGGTAGTCCTTGTTCGACAGATACCAGTAGGCGCACCAGCATTTGCGGGCATGGCCGCCATCCTCGAAGACCGTGACTACATCCCGCCAGCACTCAGGCGTTGCTGGAAAGACTTCCACCTTCCCTTCCGCCATGAGAGATCATGCCCGTTTCAACGTGGCGAGCCACAGCCCGCCGCCGATCAGGATCGTGCCGGAAATGCGCTCGACCAGCTTCACCCGCGTGCGCGTCAGCATCGATCCGGCCTTGCCGGCGATGAGTGCGTACATCGAATCGAAGATCGCACCGACGGCCATGAAGACGAGACCAAGGATAAGGGTCTGCTCGAATGTGTTGCCAGCCGCCGGATCGACGAATTGCGGGATGAACGCGCCGAAGAACAGCAGCGCCTTGGGGTTCGACCAGATGACGATGAAGCCCTGCCAGAAATAGCCGATCTTCGGCTTGCGCACCTTGGAGACGTCGCCGATATCGCCCGTTCCGCGCAACAGACGGTATCCGAGATAGATCAGGTAGGCCGCACCCGCGAGCTTCACCCAGACGAAGGCATGCGCCATGAAGGAGACGACTGTCTCCAGACCCAGCGCCACGATGAACAGCATCGGCACCAGGCCTGCCTGCGTGCCCGCGACGTTCAGGAGACCGGCGCGCGCGCCGTCCCTGAGCGAATTGGCGATGATCACCGTCACCGTCGGTCCGGGCACGATGATAATGACGAAGGAGGCGAGCGCCACCGTCGCGATGATCGTCCAGCTCATTTGAGGCTATTCTCCGCCCGGTTCTTCGCCATCCTCGGCACCGTCCGCCTCGGGCGACGGAACGGCTGCATCATCCTCTACCACACCCCCGGCTTCACCGTCACTTGCAACCGCTTCGCCTTCACCTTCAACCGCTTCCTCGTCATCCTCGTCTTCGGGCTCCGAAATGTGCTCCACCGAGACGACCTTCTCGTCTTCTGCGGTGTTGAAGATGCGCACGCCCTTTGACGCCCGGCTGGTGAAGCGGATGCCCTCGACTGGCACGCGGATAAGCGTGCCGCCGTCGGAGACGAGCATGATCTGGTCTCCGGCAGCGACGGGGAAGGCGGCGACCAGTTCGCCGATCTCCTCGAGCTTGGAGACGTCGGTTGCACGAATGCCCTTTCCGCCGCGCCCCGAGGTGCGGAAATCATAGGAAGACGACCGCTTGCCGTAGCCGTATTCGCTGACGGTGAGCAGGAATTCTTCCCTTTCCTTCATTTCCTCGTAGCGTTCGTCGGAAAGTTCGGCATTGGCGTCCACCTCGGCTTCCGCCTCGTCTGCCGTGGCAACGGCTTCTTCGCCGTTCTCGCCATTTTCGTCGAGCGCGCGCCGCTCGGCGCTTGCACGCTTCAGGAACGCCGCGCGCTCCCACGGCTCGGTAGCGACATGGCCGAGGATCGCCATCGAGATGATCCGGTCCTCCCCGCCGATCGTGATGCCGCGCACGCCCACCGAATTGCGGCCGGCGAAGACGCGCACATCGGTGACAGGAAAGCGGATCGACTGGCCGCGCGCCGTCGTCAGCACGACATCGTCATCCTCGGTGCAGGTGTGGACGGCGAGGATCTCGTCGCCCTCCTCCTCCAGCTTCATGGCGATCTTGCCATTGCGCTTCACGTCGACGAAGTCGGAAAGCTTGTTGCGCCGTACCGTGCCCTTGGTCGTGGCGAACATGACATGCAGGTCGTCCCAGCTATCCTCATCCTCCGGCAGGGGCAGGATGGAGGTGATGCGTTCGCCCTGTTCGAGCGGCAGCATGTTGATCAGCGCCTTGCCGCGCGCCTGCGGTGCGCCGGCCGGCAGCCGCCAGACCTTCTCCTTGTAGACGATGCCGCGCGAGGAGAAGAACAGCACCGGCGTGTGCGTGTTGGCGACGAACAGGCGCGAGACGAAATCCTCGTCCCGCGTCGACATGCCGGAGCGGCCCTTGCCGCCGCGCCGCTGCGCCCGGTAGGTGTCGAGCGGCACGCGCTTGATGTAGCCGCCATGCGTGACGGTCACCACCATGTCCTCGCGCGCGATCAGATCCTCGTCCTCGACATCGTAGCCGCCGTCGACGATCTCGGTACGGCGCGGTGTGGCGAATTCCTCGCGCACGGCGATGAGTTCGTCCTTGACGATGGTCAGAACGCGCTCACGCGACGACAATATCTCGAGATAATCGGCGATCTCATCGCCGAGCTTGTGCAATTCGTCGGAGATTTCGTCGCGTCCGAGCGCGGTCAGCCGCTGCAGGCGCAGGTCGAGGATGGCGCGTGCCTGTTCTTCCGACAGGTTGTAGGTGCCGTCCTCGTTGAGCTTGTGGCGCGGATCGTCGATCAGTTCGATCAGCGGTGCGACGTCATGCGCCGGCCAGCGCCGTGTCATCAACTGCTCGCGCGCCGTCGCCGGATCGGGCGCGGCACGAATGAGCTTGATCACCTCATCGATATTGGCAACCGCGATCGCCAGGCCCACCAGCACGTGCGCGCGGATACGCGCCTTGTTGAGCAAGAACTTGGTGCGCCTTGTGACGACCTCCTCGCGGAAGGCGTTGAACGCCCTCAAAAGATCCATCAGGTTCAATTGCTCGGGCTTGCCGCCATTGAGCGCCACGAAATTGCAGCCGAACGAGGTCTGCAGCGGCGTGAAACGGTAGACCTGGTTCAGCACCACATCGGGAACCGCGTCGCGCTTCAATTCGATGACAACGCGATAGCCGTCGCGGTCGGATTCGTCGCGGATGTCGGCGATACCCTCGATGCGCTTCTCGCGCACCAGTTCGGCGATCTTCTCGATCATCGTCGCCTTGTTCACCTGGAAGGGAACTTCCGTGACGACAATCGCCTCGCGCTCGCCGCGGACCGTCTCCATGTCGACCTTGCCGCGCATCATCACCGATCCGCGGCCTGTCTCGTAGGCGGAACGGATACCCGCGCGGCCCAAGATGATGCCCCCCGTCGGAAAATCTGGGCCCGGAATGATCTCCATGACCTCGGACAAAGGGATCGACGGATTGTCGATCAGCGCGATACAGCCGTCGATCACCTCTCCCAGATTGTGCGGCGGGATGTTGGTCGCCATACCGACTGCGATGCCGCCCGCGCCATTGACCAGCAGGTTCGGGAAACGCGCCGGCAGGACGACAGGCTCGTGCTCGGAATTGTCGTAATTATCCTGGAAATTGACCGTGTCCTTGTCGATATCCGACAGCAATTCGTGCGCCGGCTTGGCCAGCCGCGATTCCGTGTAGCGCATGGCTGCGGGCGGATCGCCGTCGATCGAGCCGAAATTGCCCTGCCCGTCGATGAGCGGCACGCGCATGGAGAAGTCCTGCGCCATGCGCACCAGCGCGTCATAGACGGCGCTGTCGCCATGCGGGTGATACTTACCGATGACGTCACCGACGATGCGCGCCGACTTGCGGTAGGGCTTGTTCCAGTCATAGCCGCTTTCGGCCATGGAATAGAGAATGCGCCGGTGCACCGGCTTCAGACCGTCGCGTACATCGGGCAGCGCACGGCTCACGATCACGCTCATCGCGTAATCGAGATAGGACCGGCTCATCTCCTCGATGATCGAGATCGGGTTGATGCCGGAAGGACCGCCCGACGGGCGGCCCGGAGTGTTGGTTTCGTCTGACAAGAAGGATGCTCTTCAGCCGTTGGAAGGATTGGCCTCCAATATAGGCGATTCCTGCCTCAAATCCAAATCTGGGACAACTATTTCGGCATTATTTCTGTAGTTTTTTCAATAGGTTATGGTTTCAAATTTCTGCCATGTCGTTTTTTTGTGATTCATTCGCGCAATCGGCCGGGAAACGTCGGATTTCCCGCGAATTCCGGCCACTGATTCCAACCGGATTCGCTGCTTCGACACGCTATCTCGTCTTGGCCTGAGCGATCCTGCCGGCTATGTTCGTTGACCGCCACGGACTCATCGCGGCGCGGGGAAGGGGACGCCTGCTTGCCAACCACCGAAACCCTGTTCAACGCCTTCATCACCCTGCTGGTCACCATCGACCCGCCGGGGCTTGCGCCGCTGTTTCTGGCGCTGACCGGTGGCATGGCGCGATCGGAACGGATCGCGGTCGCCAGCCGCGCGACAATCATCGCATCGATCGTGTTGCTGGCCTTCCTGTTCGCCGGTTCGGCCGTGCTGTCGGCCCTGGGCATAACGCTGCCAGCTTTTCGTGTGGCCGGCGGCCTGCTGCTTTTCTACATCGCTTTCGAGATGATCTTCGAGAAACGCCAGGAGCGTCACGAACGCACGTCCGAACGCGCAGTGAGCGCCGACCATATCGCCAATATCGCGGCGTTTCCGCTCGCCGTACCGCTGATCGCCGGGCCTGGCGCGATATCGGCTACCATCCTTCTGTCAGGCCAGTTCGCCAAGCAGAGTTTGGGCTGGGCATGGCTGGTCGGCATCGTGATTGTCGTGATGGCAGGCGTGATGGCGGCCTTCCTGCTTGCCGAGCGCATCGACAAATATCTCGGCACCACCGGGCGCACGATCCTGACGCGCCTGCTCGGCCTGCTGCTCGCCGCCCTGTCGGTGCAGTTCGTCGCCGACGGTATAAAAGAATTGATCAGCGCAGCCTAGCGTCCCGGCAGCGTCACGACCATTTCCCTGCCGCCAAAGCCATGCACCTTGTCGTGGGCGCGCACGATGACCTCGCTTACCTCTTCGGGAACGACGATACCGGACTGGGAGCGGGTGAAGGGCCGCTCGTTTTCGTGCGGGTGGAGCAGCACGCGCTCGCCATAGACGGCGCCGTCCGCGCCAACGACCTCCCATTTGTCGGCGTAGTGATCCCAGCCCTCGTCGTCATGGCGCACCGTGACGTCGAACCGGAAGGTTCCGTTCTGCGCGGTCACCTTCACATCGACGACATCCGCTTCGCCGGCGATTGCAGGGGCAGCCATACCGCAGACCAGAACGATCGCAAGTGCCGCCAAATTCAGTCGCAGACTTCCCGCCATCCGTGTTCTCCCTGGTTTTCCACCCTCGCAACATACCGTAGTCGGCAGGGGCCGCGCATCACGTCGGGATCAAAACCGCGAGACGAAACCTTGAATTGACGGGCCAGCCGGGGCAATCAGGCGAAACGCCTATTCAATACGGATGCGGTCATTTTCATGGCGACAGGTTCCAAAAAGGTCATTTTCGCAGCCCTTGCCGGCAATGCGCTGATCGCGGTCACCAAATTCGTCGCCGCGACCATCACCGGCTCCTCGGCCATGCTGTCGGAGGGCATTCACAGCCTGGTCGATACCGGCAATCAGGGCCTGCTGCTCTACGGACTGCGCCGCGCGCGCAAGCCAGCCGATGAAAAACATCCCTTCGGCTACGGCGCCGAACTCTATTTCTGGTCCTTCGTCGTCGCCATCCTGATCTTCGCCGTCGGCGCCGGTATCTCGATCTATGAAGGCGTACAGAAGGTGCTCCACCCCCATGCGGTGGAAAACCCGTTGATCAACTATGTCGTGCTCGCCCTCGCCTTTGTCTTCGAGGCCGTCGCCTGGTTCATCGCGCTGAAGGAATTCCAGACCACGCGCGGCAAGAACGGCTATCTGGAGGCGGTACGGGAATCCAAGGACCCCACGGTCTTCACCGTGCTGTTCGAGGATACCGCCGCCATGCTGGGTCTCGTCTGCGCGTTTGCCGGCATCTATGGCGCGCAGATGTTCGGCATACCCGAGCTCGACGGCGTCGCCTCGATCCTGATCGGCGTCATCCTGGCCATCACCGCCGCCCTGCTCGCCTACGAGACCAAGGGCTTGCTGATCGGCGAAGCCGCGGCGCCGGAGATCGTCAATGCGATCCGCAACATTGTCGAGGCCACACCGACCGTCGACCGGCTGAACGAGATCAGGACGCTGCATCGCGGCCCCAACGATGTGCTGCTGGCGATCTCGGTTGATTTCGAGGACAATCTTACCGCAGGCAAGGTCGAGGAGGCCATCGCGCAACTGGAAGACGCCATCAAGGAACGCTTTCCCGTCGTCAAACGTCTGTTCATCGAGGTCCAGTCGGCTGCCGACCATGCCGAAGAGGTGGCCAGGGCAGCCAGGGCGCGTCTCTACGACATCTGAGCCAGCATGCGCTGCGGAAAGTCCGTGCCTGTATAATATTCACGTTTCGGTTTGCTACGCGATTATCCAATGAAACCAATATTGTCCGCCGAAACCGAAGCATGGCCGATCCGCGGCGCCTTCACCTTGTCGCGCGGTTCGAAGACCGAGGCCATCGTGGTGGTCTGCCGCATCGCCCGCGACGGCTGCACCGGCCTGGGTGAATGCGTTCCCTATGCCCGCTATGGCGAAAGCGTGCAAAGCGTGATGGCCCAGATCGAGGCCGTCACGCCGCTGATCGAGCAAGGCGGCGGCCGCAACAAACTTCTGCATGCCATGGCGCCGGGCGCGGCGCGCAATGCGGTCGATTGCGCGCTGTGGGATCTGGAGGCAAAATTGACCGGCATACCGGTACAAAGCCTCGTCTGCGCCGCCCCGCCCCGCCCTTTGCCGACCTGCTACACCATCAGCCTCGACGATCCGGACGAGATGGCCCGGCAGGCACACGCCAACGCGTTTCGCCCGCTGCTCAAGGTTAAGCTTGGCGGCGAACAGGACGAGGACATCATTCATGCCGTCCGTTCCGCCGCGCCGGATGCCGGAATCATCCTCGACGCCAATGAAGGCTGGACGCAAGACACTGTCCACGACTTGATGGCGGTTGCCGCGCAGGCAGGTGTCGCGTTGATCGAACAGCCTTTGCCGGCCGGACAGGACGAAATCCTGGAGCGCATCCCCCGTCCCGTGCCTGTCTGCGCCGATGAGAGCGTGCATGTCGCCGCTGATCTGGAGCGGCTGCGCGAGCGTTACGACGCCATCAACATCAAGCTCGACAAGACCGGCGGCCTGACCGAGGCGCTTACCATGCGCGACCGCGCCCGCGAGATCGGCTATTCGGTGATGATCGGCTGCATGGTGGCGACATCCTTGTCGATGGCCCCGGCCGTCCTGCTCGCCCAGGAAGCGCAATATGTCGATCTCGACGGGCCCTTATTGCTCACACGCGACCGCCCGCATGGCCTGCATTATTCCGACACCGCCGTGTCGCCGCCTGAGCGTGAATTATGGGGCTGAGCGCGCATGGCCGCGCCGACCAGCACCAGCGCGACACCGCTTGCCACCGCCATCACCAGAAAGCCGTTGACGCCGAACGCGGCATAGATCGGCCCCGAAAAGAACACAGCGATCGCCATCGCCATGCCGCCAAGCACGAAGCTCGCACCCTGGGCTGCGCCCATGCGTTCTTCGGCGACCGTATCGGCCAGGAAGTGCATCGTGCCCAGATGCACCGCGCCGAAGGACAGCCCGTGCAGGCATTGCAGCGCGAAAAAGCCGGCAAGCGGCAGTCCGAGCGGCATCAGTGTCCAGCGCACCACGGCTCCGATCCCGCCGATCACGATGAGCGCCAATGCGCCGGTACGCGGCAATACGGCGCGCGAGAACTGGAACAGGGCTATCTCGGCAACCACCCCGACGGCCCACAATGCGCCGATCACCGTTCCCGAGAACCCCAGCGATTCCCAGTAGATGGATCCGAAACCGTAGATCAGGGCGTGACTCGCCTGCAGCATGCCGCTGGCTAGCATGACCAGAAGGAAGCGCCGGTTGGCGAGCAATTGCCATGTCGTTGCATCGCCAAATCCGGTTGGTGTCGTGGCGTTTCGCGGCCGGCCGATGCGCGGCAGAAAGGGCGAAACGAAAGCCCCGAGGAACACGCTGGCGACGAGCACCCGCAACACGGTCTCGACATCACGGTCGGCAAGGATCAGCCCGCCGCCGAGATTGGCCACGACGAAAACCAGCGAACCCCAAAGGCGGATGCGCCCGTAGTCAACACCGAAACGGCGCACGCCGGACAATGTCAGCGAGTCGATCACCGGCACGACCGGGTTGAAGAACACGGCATAGACCGCCGTCACCGCGAAAATCGGCCAGAAGCCGTCAACGAACAGATAGGCGGCGGCGGCAAGCGTGGTGGCCGCGTAAAGCGTAATTGCGACATCGACACGATCCTTGGCGCGGTCGGCATAGGCGGTGATCTGGCCCGCAACCAGAACACGCACGACCAGCGGCAGCGACAGGATGATCGAGATCTGCGTGGCACTCAGTCCCTGCGCCTTCAGCCAGAGCGGGAAATAGGGAAGATAGAGCCCGATATGGAAAAAGATTGCCGAATATACGAGCGAGATGCGCGCGCCGAAGGCGTAGGGAGCGACCTGACGCGCGGCGCCGTCCCCGTTCGCCATCTTCAGAGGTCCGGCTCGATGATGCGCGCATAGGCGCCCGGATCGACATTGCCGCCCGAAAGCACGCAGGCAATGGTTTCCCCGGCAAATCGCCTGCCTGCGGCAAGCAGCGCGGCCAGTGCCACCGCGCCTCCCGGTTCCAGCACCAGCTTCAGTTCGTTGAAGGCGAAGCGCATTGCCGCAAAGGCCTCTTCGTCACTCACGACAAGACCGCAATCGATATGCTCGCGGTTGATTTCGAAAGTGATCGCGCCCGGTTTCGGCGCCAATAGCGCATCGCAGGCCGATCCCGACAATCTTTCATTGGCAAGACGCCTACCCGCTTCCAGCGAACGCCGATGATCATCGAAGCCTGCCGGCTCGACCGTGTGGATTTTCGCCTCCGCAAATTGCTCGTGAACGGCGAGCGCCACACCTGCCGTCAGCCCGCCCCCGCCGGTGCACACAAGCAAGCGGTCGCAGGTCAGACCCGCCGCCGCCAAATCCTCGGCGATTTCCAGCCCGCAGGTTCCCTGCCCGGCGATCACCTGAGCATTGTCGTAGGGATGGATGAATGCAGCGCCCGTCTCGTCCTGAATTTCGGCGGCGATAGCGTCGCGGTCCCCGCTCGCCCTGTCATAGGTGACGACGGTCGCACCTGACCGCCTCGTGCGTTCCAGCTTGATCGCCGGTGCATCGGACGGCATCACAATGGTTGCAGCGACACCGAGCAGCCGGGCGGCTTCCGCCACGCCCTGCGCATGGTTGCCGGACGAACAGGCGACCACGCCCGCCGCTCTTTGAGCCTCGTTCAGGCTCGAAATGGCGTTGAACGCACCGCGAAACTTGAAGGAGCCGGTCTTCTGCAGGCATTCGGGCTTTAGGAACACCTGCGCGCCGGTCAATCCGTCCAGAACGTCATTGGCGATGAGCGGCGTGCGTACGGCATGCCCCTTCAACCGTTCGGCTGCACTGGCGATATCGGCAAAGGTTGGAAGAGTCTGGGACATGGATCACCGCAAGCGCCCGGATTCCCCTGAAGGAGGGCGGCAATTGCCGGTTGATCCGACATTCGGGTCCGACTTGCAAGCGCGCGATTGTAACCCTGAGGCTTTCGCAGCGCCTGCCCCGATATCAAGCCGCCTTGTTGCCCGCTTCCAGAAAGATCCGCGCGCACTCGTCCCAGGTGAATTTGGCAGCGTGTTCCAGCGCCTTTTGGCTCGGGATATCCAGCGCCTCGAGCGCCGCTTTTCCAAGATCGTTGTCGAGAACGCCGGCACCGCTGTCATCGATCACGTCAAGCGGTCCCGGCACGGGATAGGCCGCCACCGGCACCCCGCAGGCAAGCGCTTCCAGCAGCACATTGCCGAAGGTGTCGGTCAGGCTCGGAAAGACGAACACATCGGCCGCGCAATAGGCCTGTGCCAGCGGCTCGCCGGAGAGCATGCCGAGGAAACGAACGTCAGGGAAACGCCTTTCCAGCGATTTGCGCGACGGGCCGTCACCGACCACGACCTTCGTTCCCGGCAGGTCGAGTTCGAGAAAGGCCTCGAGGTTCTTTTCGATCGCCATCCGTCCGACATTGAGGAAGACCGGCGGTTTGAAACCGAATTCGGCCTGTAGCGCCTTGCGGTCGCGCGGGAAAAACAGCGCGTGATCGACACCGCGCGTCCACGCGGTGACATTGGAAAAGCCGCGCTCGTTGAGATCGTTGGCGATGCTCTTCGTCGCCACCAGGCAGGCCGCGCCGGCATTGTGGAAGCGCCTAAGCCAGGTATAGGTCAGCGACAGCGGCACCGGTGCCCGCGCCCGCAGATATTCGGGAAAGCGCGTGTGATAGCTGGTGGTAAAGGTGCGGCCGAGCTTCATGCAGGCCTTGCGCGCGGCGATGCCAAGCGGGCCCTCGGTGGCGATATGGGTGTGGTCGGGCGCAATCGCCTCGATCCGGCGCCGGATACCGGCCGAGGTCACCAGCGACAGTCTGATCTCGGGATAGGTCGGCATCGGCAGCGTGAAGAATCCGGCTGGCGTGATCATGCTGATCTCGTGGCCTGCCGCTTCCAGTTCGGCGGCGACATGCTCCAGCGTACGAACCACGCCATTGACTTGCGGCCGCCATGCATCGGTGATGATGAGTATCTTCATTGAAGGGTCTTCATACCCATATGAGGCTCAGGCGGCTCTCGCCGGCCGCTTGCCTTCCTCATCGTCATCCTCCGCCTGCTTCGAACTGGCGCCTGCCTCGAGCAGCCGGCCGCGCGTCGTCTCGGCCCAGTCGATCAGGCGCAGCGTACCGTCATGATCCTCCACGATTGCCGTGCAGCTTTCGACCCAGTCGCCGGTATTGATGTATTCGATGCCCTCGCGCTCACCGATCACGGCGTGATGGATATGGCCGCACACCACGCCGTCGGCATCCAGCCGGTTGGCCTCGTTGGCGAGCGCGCGTTCGAATTCGCCGATGAAGCTCACCGCGTTCTTGACCTTCAGTTTGGCCCATTTCGACAGCGACCAGTAGGGAAAGCCCATGCCGCGGCGTAACCGGTTCACCCAGGTATTGACGTAGAGCGCGGTGACATAGGCCCAGTCGCCGAAATGGGCGAGCCATTTGGCATGGCGCACCACCACGTCGAACTGGTCGCCATGGATGATCAGGAGTTTGCGGCCGTCGGCGGTGTCGTGCAGATCGGTATCGCGCACTTCCACACCGCCGAAATGCGAACCGAGATAGTTGCGCAGGAATTCGTCGTGATTGCCCGGCACATAGATGATCTGTGCGCCCTTGCGCGCCTTGCGCAACAGCTTCTGCACCACGTCATTATGCGCCTGCGGCCAGTACCAGCTTCGTCGCAGCCGCCAGCCGTCGACGATATCGCCGACTAGGTAGATCTTCTCGGCATCATGTTCGCGCAGGAAATCGATCAGCAGTTCCGCCTGGCACCCGGCCGTTCCCAGATGGATGTCTGAAAGGAACAAGGTACGGAAATGTTTGGACTTCATGGGGCCGTCTCACCGGCTGTTGCTTTAGCGATGCTATGCTCCGATTCACGTAACAGCCTTGTGACGGTTATCGATTTGCCGCACAAAACGGTTAACGGCGCCGATCCGCTCATCAGGACGGATGGACAACACGGGAGGATGGAAATGGATTTGGGCATTGCCGGCAAAAAGGCGATCGTCTGCGCTTCGAGCCGCGGTCTCGCCAAGGGATGCGCGTTTCATCTGGCGCAAGCCGGCTGCGAAGTGATCGTCAACGGCCGCAGCGAGGAAATGACCCGAAAGACTGCCGAGGAGATCACCGCCGGTACCGGCGCCAAGGTCACACCCGTTATCGCCGATGTCACCACGCATGAGGGTCAGGCGAGACTTCTCGAAGCTTGTCGCGATCCCGACATCCTGGTGAACAATAGTGACGGCCCGCCCTTGCGTGATTTTCGCGAACTGACGCGTACCGAGATGCTGGAAGGCGTTGCCCGCAACATGGTGACACCGATCGAACTGATCCAGAAGGTGATCGACGGCATGGCCGCGCGCGGCTTCGGCCGCATCATCAACATCACCTCCGGTTCGGTTTATACGCCTATCCCGGGTCTTGATCTGTCATCGGGTGCGCGCGCGGGCCTCACCGCCTTTCTTGCCGGCGTGGCGCGCTCGGCCGCTGCCAACAATGTCACGATAAACAACATCCTGCCCGGGAAGATGGATACCGACCGGCTGCGCTCCATTCACACCTCCAGTGCCGAACGGCTCGGCATCACTTTGGAGGAGGCAAGACAACGCGAGATGGCTCAGATACCTGCCAAGCGGCTAGGTACATCGGACGAATTCGGCGCGCTTTGCGCCTTCCTTTGCTCGGTCCATGCCGGCTACATCACCGGCCGCAACTTCCTTGTCGACGGAGGATTGAACCAGAGCGCATTCTAATACGCTGCTTTAACTTGAATAAACATACTTAACTAAATGATTTTACATATCTATTTGTCAATAAATCACGGCAGCTAAGGGTTGTTCGAGGCACATGCGACGTTCGACAGAAACATGGATGGGGAATTGAGAATTCAGATGGATAAAACATCACAACTAGTGGAAAGCACGTACAAACCGGCAAACGAACTTGAAGCCGGGGCGCTCCATTACCACCGCTTTCCCTTGCCCGGGAAACTGGCGATCGTGGCGACCAAACCGCTCGGCAATCAGCGTGACCTGGCCCTTGCCTATTCGCCGGGCGTCGCCGCGCCCTGCCTCGCCATCGCAGCCGACCCGGGCGAAGCTGCCGCCTACACCTCGCGTGGCAATCTCGTCGCGGTCATTTCCAACGGAACCGCCGTGCTCGGTCTCGGCAATATCGGCCCGCTGGCATCCAAGCCGGTGATGGAGGGCAAGGCGGTCCTGTTCAAGAAATTCGCAGGTATCGACGTCTTCGACATCGAGGTCGCGGAGAATTCCATCGAAAAATTGTGCGACATCATCGCCGCGCTGGAGCCGACCTTTGGCGGCATCAATCTGGAGGACATCAAGGCGCCGGAATGTTTCGAGGTCGAACGCTGCCTGCGCGAGCGCATGAACATCCCGGTCTTTCACGACGACCAGCACGGCACGGCGATCATCGTCGGCGCAGCCGTCAAGAACGGACTGGAACATGCCGGCAAGGATATTTCGAACGCGAAGATCGTCGCTTCCGGTGCCGGCGCGGCCGCGCTCGCCTGCCTCAACCTGCTGGTGGCGCTGGGCGCCAGGCACGAGAACATCGTTGTCACCGACATCGAGGGGGTGGTCTACAAGGGCCGAGAGAACCTGATGGACCCCTACAAGGAGCCATTTGCCCGCGATACCGAAATGCGCACGCTGGACGAAGCGATCGAGGGCGCGGACATCTTTCTGGGGCTTTCGGCCGGCGGCGTGCTCAAACCCGACATGGTCGCCAAAATGGCCGGCAAGCCGATCATCATGGCGCTCGCCAATCCAACGCCCGAAATCATGCCCGATGCCGCGCGCGAGGCTCACCCCGACGCACTCATCTGCACCGGCCGCTCCGATTTCCCCAACCAGGTCAACAATGTCCTGTGTTTCCCCTATATCTTCCGCGGCGCGCTCGATGTCGGCGCCACCACCATCAACGAGGCGATGAAGCTCGCCGCCGTCGAGGCCATCGCCGGCCTGGCGCATGAGGAACCGTCCGACGTCGCCGCACGCGCGTATGGCGGTTCGATCCCCATTTTCGGCCCGGACTATCTGATTCCCTCGCCCTTCGATCAGCGCCTGATCCTCAGGATTGCGCCGGCCGTCGCCCGTGCGGCGATGGAAAGCGGCGTCGCCACCCGGCCGATCACCGATTTCGACGCCTATCTCGACCAGTTGAACCGCTTCGTCTTCCGCTCCGGCATGATCATGAAACCGGTCGTGGAGAAGGCCCGCGCCAGCAAAAAGCGCATCATCTATGCCGATGGCGAGGACGAGCGCGTGCTGCGCGCCGCCCAGATCGCGCTTGAGGAAGGTATCTGCCGGCCCATCCTGATCGGCCGGCCCGAAGTGGTCGAAACCCGCCTGGAACGCTACGGCCTTCGCATCCGCCAGGACCACGATTTCGAACTGGTCAATCCGCACAAGGACGATCGCTATCGCGAATACGTCGATCTGATGCTCGAAAAGACCGGCCGCCAGGGCGTCACGCCGGAAGCCGCGCGCACCATCGTGCGTTCCAGCAATACCGTCATCGGCGCGCTCGCCGTCGAACGCGGCGATGCCGATGCCATGCTGTGCGGCCTGGACGGGCGTTTCCAGCGTCACCTCGGCTATGTCGAGATGATCGTCGGCAAGGCGCCCGGCGTGCGAGCGCTCTCCGCCTTGTCGATCCTGATCAACCAGGCCGGCGCCTGGTTCCTGACCGATACCTATGTCACCGACGATCCGACGCCCGAGGAAATCGCCGAAATGACCGTTCTGGCGGCGCGCGAGGTTGCCCGCTTCGGTATCGCGCCAAAGGCGGCTCTGCTTTCGGCTTCCGATTTCGGTTCGCGCGGTGGTCCTTCGGCCGACAAGATGCGCGCGGCGGCAGAGATCCTGCTACGCGATCACCCGGACCTGGAGGTCGATGGCGAGATGCATGGCGATACTGCGCTGTCGGAGTTGATCCGCGACCGCGTCTTTCCCGCATCCCGCCTCAAGGGGCAGGCCAATCTGCTCGTCTTCCCCAGTCTCGACGCCGCCAACATCACGCTTACCATGGTCAAGCAGATGACCGAGGCGTTGCATGTCGGGCCGATCCTGGTCGGCACCGCCAAACCCGTCCATGTGCTCACGCCGTCGGTCACTTCGCGTGGCGTTTTCAACATGAGCGCGCTCGCCACTGTCGAGGCGATGGCCAGACTCGTTTGACGGCGTGGTCGAACCGTTCCACAGACCCTGGTGCTGATGAAACTGGCCAGACGGCCATGAATCGTCATAATCGCCCGCTAGCACCTGAATCGCGGATATTTACAGGATCGGTTCGATTTAATGCGGGGCCAGTTTCCGGCGCACGATGTGAAGGCCCGAATGGCGGGGGCAATGCTGGTCCTGACATTATTGGCGGCATCAACGCTTGTTGCCGCGCCAGCGCTTGCCCAGTCGTCGGTTTGCCTGCGCCTCGCCAATAATCTGGCGGCGATCGATTCGGGCGGTGGCTTTGCCTCGCCGTCGCCGCGCTACCAGCAATACGCGCGCGCGGTCAACGACCAGGAGGCGCAGATCGCCAAGACGCAGCGCGCCGCCCGGTTCAATGGCTGCAATTCCGCCTTCGGCCGTGGCCGCCCGATCTGCAGTCGCATCCAGGCGAGCCTCAACCAGATGTTCGACAATCTCGCCCAATTGCGGCGCACCCGCGACCAGTTGGCCGGCTCGGCCACGCCCAATTCGGGCCGCCGCGCGGCGATCCTGCGTGACATGCAGCGCTTTGGCTGCGAGATACGCCCGGATGGCAGCCAGGAATCCTTTGGCAGCCGTGAAACCTACGCCAGCCGCCAGCCGCCGCACCGGCCTTCCCTGCTCGAACAGATTTTCGGCATCCGCACCTATAGCGATTACGGCCAGCGTGGCGACAACGCCTATGATCCCGACACCGGTCTGGCCAGTCGCTACGGCACCTATCGCACGCTGTGCGTGAGGAAATGCGACGGCTATTATTTCCCGATCAGCTTCTCGACGGTGCGCGAACGCTTCGAACAGGACGATCAGACCTGCCAGTCCATGTGCCCGGGTGGTGATGTCGAGCTCTTCGTCTACGGCATGCCGGACCAGGAGAGCGAGGACATGATCTCCTACCGCACCGGCGAACCTTATCGCGATTTGCCGATGGCTTTCGATTACCGCAAGAAATTCAATCCCGACTGCACCTGCCGTTTTTCTTCCGGCACGATGGCCGACATCGGCGCGTATGAGGACGATTCATCCGGCACGCTTTCGCAACCCGCTTCCAGCGAGCCGGACATTCCGTTGCCCGAATTCAAGACCGACCCCGGCCTCGATCCCGAAACGCTTGCAAACCTCGCGGGCAGGCTGGATGAAAAGGACGTCGCATTGCTGAGCGGCGAGAAGAAGATGCCGAATGGCCCCGTCGCCTCGGCCAAGGGCAAGATCAGGGTAGTCGGGCCAGAATTCTTTCCCGTCCAATGAAGGGCAGCAGCTGGCTCATGTCGGGGCCGTGTTCCTGTCCCGTCAGCGCCTTTCTCAGCGGCATGAACAGCGCCCTGCCCTTGCGCCCGGTTTCTTCCTTCAGCGCCGTCGTCCATTCGCGCCAGCTCTCCGGCCCGATTTCGCTTTCCGGCAGCAAACGGCGCGCCGTAACGAGAAACTCTCGGTCGTCCGCCCCGATAACCGGTTCGGCGGTGACCAGGCGCTCCCACCAGACCGGCGCCTCGCCGACCTTGTCGATATTTTCGCGCACCACCGGCCAGAAAGCCTCGCCCTGGCCGCCGAACGCTTCGGGATCAAAGCGTTCGCGGACCTCTACCCACTCCATGCCGTGCACCAGTTTCGCGTTGAGGCCATCCAGTTCGGCCATGTCGAATTTCGCCGCCGATTTGGAAATCGCCGACAGGTCCGCCCGCTCGGCCAGCGCATCCATGTCACGCATCGCTTCGACCGAACCCGACATGCCTATCAGCACGGCGAGGCTTGCCACCGCCATCGGCTCGTAGCCAGCTTCCGCCAGATTGTGGATCGACAGGGATCCCAACCGCTTCGACAGCCCCTCGCCCGACGCATTCATCAGCAGATTGTGGTGGCCGAACATCGGCGGCTTCGCCCCGAGCGCTTCAAACAGCGCGATTTGCACCGCCGTGTTGGCGACATGGTCGTCACCGCGGATGACATGGGTGATGCCGAAATCGATATCGTCGACGACGCTCGGCAGCGTGTAGGGCCAGGTCCCGTCCTCGCGCACCAGCACCGGATCGGACATCGAGGCCAGATCGATCGTCTGTGGCCCACGCACCAGATCGTCCCATCGGACTTCCGTGCGCTGCGGTGCGAACGCATCGCTTTCGAAATTGGGCAGCAGGAAGCGCCAGTGCGGTTTGCGGCCCTTCGCTTCCAGTTCTTTCCTCTCATCGTCTGAGAGTTTCAACCCTGCCCGGTCATAGACCGGCGGCAGACCGCGCCCGGCCTGACGCTTGCGCTTGCGATCCAGTTCGTCCGGCGCCTCGTAGCAGGCATAGAGAAGCCCGTCCGCCTTCAGCTTTTCGGTGACCGCGCCATATTCCGCCATTCTCGCCGACTGGCGTTCGACGCGGTCCGGTTCGATGCCGAGCCAGGCGAGATCGCGCGCGATGCCTTGCGCATATTCCTCCTTCGAGCGTTCCCGGTCGGTATCGTCGAAACGCAGGATGAACTGCCCGCCCTGCCGTTTGGCATAGAGCCAGTTGATCAGCGCCGTGCGAGCGTTGCCGATATGGATATTGCCGGTGGGCGACGGAGCGAAGCGTACGGTCAGGGACATGGCATCCGGTTAGACAACCGGCTCCCGCTTGGCAAGACGGGCATTTGCATCATTTGCGATCTGTGGCCAGACGAAGCGAAATCCGCCGCGAGGCGCCGGGCATGGCAAATGAAACCACCAGGCAATAGAGCCCCATGGCGACGATCTGCGCCGGCAGTGCCACGCCCGTATCGATCAGCACCCCGGTCAGGCCCGGACCAATCGCGCTTGCCAGCACCATGGCCGATTCGATCAACGCGCGGACCGAACCGAGATGGCGGCTGCCATAGACCTCGACCCACAGCGCGCCGAACAGCGTCCATGAAAATCCGCTGGAAATGCCAAGCAGCGTCATGAAGGCGAACACGCTCCACTGGCCGGTGAAAAATCCGAGCACGAGGCAGGCCACGCCGAGTGGCAGAAGAAAGCCCGGCAGCAGGGCAACCGCCGAAAACCGGTCGATAAGATGGCCGGAGACGAGCGCAAAGATCACGGTCAGCGTCGACATCAGCGCGAAGGACGAACCGAAAACCTCGAGCGACCAGCCGCGCAATTCGACCAGATGAATCTGGTGGAAAAAGATCGATGTTCCGATGAAGGGCGGCGCCATCACCCCCATCAAGAGAAGATAGAACAGCGGATCGCGCACCACCTCGTGACGCGTCCAGTCGCGTCCAGGCTGGAAACGGGGCTGCGGATCGGAAGCGCGCGGCGTCCGGTCGACACGGATGAACGAGACGATAAGCGGCAGCGCCACGACAAGCAGTAGCACGCCGGCGACCACCCAGCTTTGACGCCAGCCGATCGCGGTGGAGACGACCACGAAGGTGATCGGAAAGATGGCGCTGCCAGCATTGACGCCCTGGGTGACGACCGAAACCGCCTTGCCGCGCTGGGCAACGAACCAGCGCGCTGTCGCCGTCATCGCGTTATGCGTCATCATCCCCTGGCCGAACAGGCGCAGCATGTAGATGGTTACCACAAGCATCACGATCGAGTGTGATGCGGCCATCAGCACGCATGCGAGCGCCAGCCCCGGCACGATCAGGAGTGTGACGGCCATCGGCGAATAACGGTCGACGATCTTGCCGAATTGCGGCAGCGTCATCGCGCTGGCCAGCGTCGCCGCCATGTAGAGCGTACCGAAGCCGCCATCCGACAGGCCGTATTCGGAGCGGATATGACCGGCCGAAAGCGAGATGAAGACGGTCTGGCCGAAGGTGGAAAACAGCGTCAGCAGAAAGGCGCCAACAAGCCAGCGCGCGTTCTCGCGTACGAAAGTCAGAAAATTCACGATTGCATGACCTTACCGATCCCGGAACCGGTTGGTGATCGGATAGCGCCGGTCGCGGCCGAAATTCTTGCGCGTGATCTTGACCCCCGGCGCCGACTGCCGACGCTTGTATTCGGCGATGTAGAGCATGTGCTCGATGCGCTCGACAAGGTCGCGCTCATGACCGCGCTTGACGATGTCGTCGACCGCCATGTCGTGCTCGACCAGGCATTCCAGGATCTCGTCGAGCGCCGGATAGGGCGGCAGCGAATCCTGATCGGTCTGGTCGGGCCGCAACTCGGCCGAAGGTGCCTTGTCGATGATGTTTTGCGGAATGACGACACCATTCGGCCCGAGGCAGTCGGGCGGCAGGTTCTCGTTGCGCCAGGCCGCCAGCTTGTAGACCTGCATCTTGTAGAGGTCCTTGATCGGGTTGAAGCCGCCATTCATGTCGCCATAGAGCGTGGCGTAACCCACGCTCATTTCCGACTTGTTGCCGGTGGTCACCACCATCGAGCCGAACTTGTTGGAGATCGCCATCAGGATCGTGCCGCGCGTGCGCGATTGCAGGTTTTCCTCCGTCACGCCGGAATTGGTGCCCTCGAACAGCGACGACAGCGCCGACATGAAACCCTCCACCGGTTCGAAGATCGGCACCACCTCATAGCTCACGCCAAGTGCTGCGGCACAGGCTTCCGCGTCTTCCAGACTCGACTCCGCCGTGTATGTGTAGGGCATCATCACGCAGCGCACCCGCGCCTCGCCTAGCGCATCGACGGCCATCGCCGCACAGATCGCCGAATCGATGCCGCCCGACAGGCCGAGCACGACATCCACGAACCCGTTCTTGTCGACATAGTCACGCAGGCCCGTGACGCAGGCCCGCCAGTCGGCCTCCTCGGTTTCCGGCAGGCGCGCCATCACGTCCCTGACGCAGTACCAGCCACCTTCTCCCCGCCGCCAGTCGGCCACCGCCAGGCTCTTTTCGAACTGGCTCATCTGCATGGCGAGTTGATGGTCTGCATTGATCGCAAACGACCCGCCATCGAAAACCAGCTCGTCCTGTCCGCCGATCTGGTTCACGTAGAGGATCGGCAACCCGCTTTCGATGACCTGACGCACCACGATCTGGTAGCGCACATCCATCTTGTCGCGGTAATAGGGCGAGCCGTTCGCCACCAGCAGCATCTCGGCGCCCGATTCGGCCAGCGTCTCGCACACGCCGAGATCGCCCCAGATATCCTCGCAGACCGGCAGGCCGAGCCTCACCCCGCGGAAATCGACCGGCCCCGGCATCTCGCCTGCCCGGAAAACCCGCTTTTCGTCGAATTCGCCGTAATTCGGCAGATCGACCTTGTGGCGCCATGCCTTGATCTCGCCCTCGTCGAGCAGCGCCACGGAATTGTGCAGGCCGGATTTGTCGCGATGCGGCGAACCGATGACGATGCCCGGACCGCCATCGGCGGTATCGGCGGCGAGTTCGTCGACGGCCTTCATGCAGGCTTCGACAAAGGCTGTTTTCAGGATCAGATCTTCCGGCGGATAACCGCCGATGAACAGTTCGGAAAACATGACAAGGTCAGCTTTCGCCCGCACGGCTTCCGCGCGCGCTTCGCGCGCCAGCGCCAGATTGCCGGCGACGTCGCCTACGGTCGGATCGAGTTGCGCTACCGCGATGCGCAGAATGTCGGGAGATGCTGCCATGCGCGCTGATTATTCCATTTGGTCCGCCGTTTGAAGCGCCATCAGCACGCCACAGAATTATTCAGCCTGTATTCAGCCATATTGTGCCACATTTGCCGATAATACTTGCGAGGTCGAAACGCAGCCGGGGGGCGCCGGTTCAGCTTCGCAACGATCCGCTGGCAGGTGACTGCCCCCAGGTGACTGCCCCAAGGCCACGAACGACAGGCCATCAAGGAGACCCCGGCAATGCTCACTCGATCCACATTCAGTCGCTCCACTTTTCGCATGAAATTCGCAACGCTGGCGCTTGCCGCCATGGCCGGATCGGCAACGCTTGTTTCATCGCAGCCGGCCGAAGCAGGCAATCCTTTTGTTGCCGGTTTGGCTGGAGGGGTGGTCGGCAGCCTTATTGGTGCCGCGCTTTTGCCACCTCCCTATCCGGTTTCTCCCTATCCGGTCTATGTCGGTCCGGTCGCCTATCCGCCCTACCAGCCCCCTGCCTACGCACCACCGCCGCCGGTGGTCACAAGCCCCATTCCGGTTGTTGTCGGGGTGGAGCCCTATGGCCGGCCGCACGACAACTACAATCGGCCGAAGGTTGTCACCTATGACGACACCGTTCAGGTCGCCGGTGCCGAACCGTGGAGTCCCGCCTGGTACGACTATTGCCGTTCGACCTTCCGCAGCTTCGATCCGAACAAGGGCACCTATCTCGGCTTCGACGGCAAACACCATTTCTGCGTGGTGAAATAGGTTTTTTGTTCCCGGTCGGGGCTTCGCCCCTCCTCGCCTCTTGTTTGCTTTCGCTCACTTCTCCGCATGAGCAAGCGTTCACGGGCTGGCACCTGCCTGCCGGCAAGGCTTGCCCTGCCACGCAGGGAAGACGTGATACGGCGAGCCCTGCAATTTGCCTCCCAAATACCCTTACAGGAGTTCCCTAACATCCCATGGAACCTCCCTCCCTGCGTTGCAGCACAAGTATTTGGTCACACATGTGCCGATGCGTGAATGCTCGTTCGGACGGAGGTCCGAACGAAGACTTCAAAAAGTAAACACTGCGTCAAAAATGTCCGCTTGAACAGTGGGTTGTCCCACCCCATCTACGGGGTCGGCGGGTTCTTATCAAGAAAGGACCAACCATGACCTTCCCCGAAGATCATGTCAGGGGAGGTGAACGAGTGGAGGACCATTCGGCGGCCAGCATCGCCATCGTTTCGATAGCGATGATCGCGGCGGCCCTTGCGGGTCTTTCCATTATCATCGCCTGATCCCGTGGACAGCGGGATACCCTGAAGGACTACAAAGGAACAAAAAGAGGCAGGGCTTCGGCCCTGCCCTTTTTGTCTTTCGAGGCCGATTTCCAGTCATATCTGAATTTTGATCTCGTTGAATTCGGCCGTATGTTGGCTGACCAGCCAGTACAGGGAGGAGGCTTCTTCATGACGAAGCCAGTCAAATGCGCACGCCTGTTTGCAGACGCTCAGGGTGAAAGCCATATCGAGGAAATCGAATTCGCGATGAGTGATGTGCAATACGCACCGCCCGCGCCACCTTTGCACCTGTCTGAGCCCGTAACGGCGACGGCGTTTCGCTGGCTCAGATTCCCGACTGACTGGAACGATGCGGCGCATCCCTCGCCTCGACGCCAATTATTCGTCGTCCTGTCCGGCGAAGTCGAAGGCTGGACAAGCACGGGACAAACAATGGTTTTTCGCGCTGGCGACAGGCTACTGATGGAAGACACGACCGGCAAGGGACATGGCGCCAAGCCAATCGGCGGCGAGGCGCTGGCGATCATGATCGCACTGGAATAGGTGTCAGGAGTCAGCCGAGTTCCTTCAGCACCTCGCCCAGCGCTTCCTCGAAACAGTCGAGATCGGCCGGCCATCCTGCGCTGACCCGGATGCAGCGCGACAGCGGCTCGGCACCAGGCATCCGCACGAAAACGCCGCGCTTCAGCAGCCCTTCAAGCACCGATTTGGCGTAGGCCGCGTCGCGATGGCAGTCGATGGTGACGAAGTTCGTCGCCGAAGGGATCGGCGTCAGCCCGGGCGCCGACGCGATCGCCGAGATGCGCTCGCGCGCCTCGGCCGTCATCTTAACCGTTCGCTTCAGCCATTCCTGGTCGGCGAGCGCGGCCACAGCGCCGATCTCTGCCGTGCGGTTCATGCCGTAATGGTCGCGCACCTTTTCGTATTCGGCGATCAGCCCCTTTTCGCCGATCAGGTAACCGACCCTGGCGCCCGCCATGCCATATGCCTTGGAAAAGGTGCGAAAATGCAGCACCTGCCAGTTGTCCGCGTCGATCGGCACCACCGCGTCGGCCGGTCCGAACTCGCTATAGGCCTCGTCGAGCACAAGCAGACAGTTCTCCGGCAGTTCCACGATCATTTCGGCGATTTCGGAAGCCTTCCACCACGTCCCCATCGGATTGTCGGGATTCGACAGATAGATGAGCCGCGCGCTCACTTCCCTCGCCCTGTCGAGCAGCGCGCCGAGATCCTCGCGGTCGTCGCGGTACTTAACCTTGTGCAGCGTGCCGCCATGGCCGGTGACATGGAAGTTGAAGGTCGGATAGGCACCGTCCGAGGTGACGACATGCACGCCCTCCTCCACGAACAGCCGGGTCGTATGGCCGAGCAGACCGTCAATGCCGGGGCCAATCACCACATGGGCCGGCGTCACACCGTAATGGGTGGCGATCGCATGGCGCAGATCGTAGCCTTCCGGGTCGCCATATTTCCAGATTTCCCTGCCGGCTTCCGCCATCGCCCCGATGGCCCTTGGCGAAGGGCCGAACAGGCATTCATTGGCGCCTATACGCGCCCTGAACGGCTTTCCACGCGCCCGCTCCTGCGCCTCGGGACCGACGAACGGAACCGTCGCCGGCAGATCGGCCACGAAAGGACGAAGGGGATAGATGGAACGCATCTCGTTTCCTCAGTCACGCTATCAGGCGGCTTGCTTGCGCCAGACGAAGAACGGCGCCTTGCCGGGCCTGACCCCCAACTCGGCACGCCTTTCGTCGGTAACGCCGTCGCTCAGGAGTTCACCGCCTTCGAGATCGCGAAGAAACGGTTCCAGATCATTCCCGAACAGCCGGAAATGATCCTCCTGCAGGAATTTTTCCAGCCGCTCGGCATCGCTCGGCAGATGTTCGCCACCCTCGACCGTCGGTCCGTCCCTGTACGGTCCGGGTATCGAGAAGATCATCACGCCGCCGGGCTTGAGCCAGCGAACAAGACCAGTCAGATGGTCTTTCCAGTGGCCCGGAATGTGCTCAAGAACATGATTGTGCAGGATCGCGTCGAAATGGCCAGCCGGAAACTTGTCGAAATCATCAGGCAGCACGACCTCTTTCGGCGAGGCGTGCGGATAGCGTTCCGGTTCAGCATCGGTTGTGATGTAACCAGCTCCGAGCCTTTCAGCGAGCACGTCAAAGAGGCAATCCCTGGGTGCCAGGTGCAGAACGCGCGCCCCCTCGCCCAGATGTGGAAACAGAAGCCGTTCGTAAACATCGAGCGCGATGCGGTGCCGCGCTTTCGACCCACAAACCGTGCAGACCTCGTTCGGCCGGCCGCGATAGACCTCGAACTCCGTTCCGCCGCAGATATTGCAATGCATGGCCGGATACTTCCCTTGCCTCGTTCGGAACTCGCCCTACAGGACATCGCGAAAACCGGCAACTGTGTTGAGCAGATGTCTTGCAAGCGCCGCATTCCGATGGCATGAAGAACAATTAGGGAACATATAGCGTGGTTCCCCGAAGTCGCAATCCTCCCTGCGACGCGGTAGTCTAAAGGAGTGATTCTCTTTTCCGATGCGGCCATCCATGGACGATAACAGCGACCTCTTTGCCAACGTGCGCGAGCAGCCGGCGGCGCGTAGCGACAGTGCTCCGTCGCGCGCCGCGCCGAAATCCGCACATGCTGCCTCCACCGGTTACGATGCCTCCGATATCGAGGTTCTAGAGGGGCTGGAGCCGGTACGCCGCCGCCCGGGCATGTATATCGGCGGCACCGACGACAAGGCGATGCACCACCTCTTCGCCGAGGTGATCGACAATTCCATGGACGAGGCCGTCGCCGGCCACGCCACCTGGATTGAGGTCGAGCTGGACGCACAGGGCTACCTGACCGTCACCGACAATGGCCGCGGCATCCCGGTCGAGCCGCACCCGAAATTCAAGGACAAGTCCTCCGTCGAGGTCGTGCTGACCGTCCTGCATGCCGGCGGCAAGTTCGATTCCAAGGCCTACGAGACGTCGGGAGGTCTGCATGGCGTCGGCGCCTCGGTGGTCAATGCGCTGTCGATCCATCTCGAGGTCGAGGTGGCATCCAACCGCCGCCTCTATCGCCAGGAATTCCGCCAGGGCATCCCGCTCGGGCCGCTGGTCGAGGTCGGCGAGGTCCACAACCGCCGTGGCACGAAGATCCGCTTCAAGCCGGACGAGGCGATTTTCGGCAAGAACTGCGCCTTTGATCCCGCCCGCCTGTTCAAGATGGCCCGCTCGAAAGCCTATCTGTTCGGCGGCGTCGAGATTCGCTGGAAATGCGATCCCGCCCTGCTGACCGGCCCCAACGCGCCGGAACCGGTCGCGACCTTCCATTTTCCGGGCGGGTTGAAGGACTATCTCGAAGCGACCATTGCCAGCAAGCACAAGGTCACCGTCGAACCCTTCGCCGGCAAGACCGAGAAATCGGGCGGCCATGGCGCGGTCGAATGGGCCGTCGCCTGGTATGGCGATGACGGCTTCATCAATTCCTACTGCAACACCGTGCCGACACCCGATGGCGGCACGCATGAAGCCGGCCTGCGCGTGGCGCTGGCGCGCGGCCTGAAAGCCTATGGCGAGATCGTCGGCAACAAGAAGGCGCAGCTGATCACCACCGATGATGTGATGACGTCGGCCGCCGCCATGTTGTCGGTGTTCATCCGCGAGCCGGAATTCGTCGGCCAGACCAAGGACAAGCTCGCCACGGTGGAAGCCGGCCGCATTGTCGACAACGCGATCAAGGACCGCTTCGATCACTGGCTCGCCGCCTCGCCCCAGCAGGCCGGCAAATTGCTCGAATGGGTGATCGACCGCGCCGAGGAGCGCCTTGCCCGGCGCAAGGAAAAGGAGATCAACCGCAAGACGGCGACGCGCAAGCTGCGCCTGCCCGGCAAGCTCGCTGACTGTTCGGCCAATGCCGCCGGCGGCACGGAACTGTTCATTGTCGAGGGCGATTCGGCCGGTGGCTCGGCCAAGCAGGCGAGAAAGCGCGAGAACCAGGCCGTGCTGCCCTTGCGCGGAAAAATCCTCAATGTCGCTTCCGCCGGCCGCGACAAGCTCGCTTCCAACCAGCAGATCGCCGACCTGGTTCAGGCGCTCGGCTGCGGCACGCGTTCGAAATACCGCGACGACGATCTCAGATACGACCGCATCATCGTCATGACCGATGCCGATGTCGACGGCGCCCACATCGCCTCGCTGCTGATCACCTTCTTCTACCAGGAAATGCCGGAACTGATCCGCAACGAGCATCTCTTCCTGGCCGTGCCGCCGCTCTACCGCCTGACCCAGGGCGGCAAGACCCTTTACGCCCGCAACGACGCCCACAAGGACGAATTGCTCGCAACCGAATTCGCCGGCAACAAGAAGGTCGATATCGGCCGCTTCAAGGGTCTCGGCGAGATGATGCCGGCTCAGCTCAAGGAAACCACCATGGACCCGAAGAAGCGCACATTGCTGCGCGTCGAGGTCAACGAACCCGAGGGCACGAGCGACGCGGTCGACCGGCTGATGGGCAACAAGCCGGAAGCCCGGTTCAAGTTCATCCAGGAAAACGCCGAATTCGCCGGCGAGGACATGCTGGACGTCTAGCCGCCCTGCTGCGCCGGAGATGCCAGGCCGTCCAGTCAACCACTTCCTCCAGACGGCGGTCGCCCCATGAGCCTTTACTCCGGCTTGGTGATCTCCAGCCCAGGCGCCGGCTCGATTAATTGTGTCGAGAGGCTCTCGAATCCGCTGCCCTTCATTTTCGTCACGAGCTTCGGGATGAAGCCGGTATCGGGATTGATCCAGTATTTGTCCTGCACCTCGTAGCCGCCATTCATGTCGTAGCCGGCAGCAACCGTCTCGTACATGGCACCGTCGAGTTCCTCCTCGCCGCATTCGGCGTCGCGCACGCTCTTGGCGCGTTCGGCCAGCATCGCCGCCACGGTTTCGGGGCTGGCGCCCGTATCCATCTCGCGTTCCTTCTTCCAGGTCGCGCCCTTGTCTGAGGATGAATACAGCACATTGTCGACGACCATCGACCACGGCATCGTCTCCGGGTCGATCATCTCGGTGCGCCAATTGCCCTTGCCGTCCTGCAAATTCCAGTTCGCCGATTTCATGCCGCCGACGATTTCCTGCGTCACATGGATGCGCACCGGTTCGCTCGAACTGTTGCGCTCGGTCATGACGCGTACGAATTTCTCCTGGCACGTCTCTGCGAGGCACGGCTGAACGGAAGCAAGCAGCACGGCTGCGACAAGAACGTTTTTCATGATACTCCTGATCTTCTGGCTCCTGAGGATTGGATGACGAGGATGGATTCCAACGTGGCGATTTCTACACAGCGACAACCTTTGTGCAATGTCGTGTCGAAACGATGAATAGCCCGATGGAGAAAATGCCAAGGTTGACTTGACCGCATCCGCGGCTTATGTGCGGTGCAGCGAAACGAGCGGCGCGCGTTCTATTCCAATACGGGTTTTCAGAACGCCACGGGTTCTTCAGTGACACAAGCGGGCAAAAAGAGCCCGGCCGGTACCGCTCTTCTCGACCCTGGTTCGCATTTCCTGCAGGCATCCCGCCTGCCATCGAACCTTACAAACGAAAGAATCTGCCCGCTAATGTCTTTTGATACGCTCGGCTTGAGCCCGAAAGTTCTGGATGCCGTCAAGGCGTCCGGTTACGAAACCCCCACCCCGATCCAGCAACAGGCCATCCCTCACGTCCTGCAAAAGCGCGACGTGATGGGCATCGCACAAACCGGAACCGGCAAGACCGCCTCCTTCGTCCTGCCGATGCTGTCCATGCTCGAAAAGGGCCGCGCCCGCGCGCGCATGCCGCGCACGCTGATCCTTGAACCGACGCGCGAACTGGCCGCCCAGGTCGAGGAAAATTTCAACCGCTACGGCCGCAACCACAAGCTGACCGTCGCACTGCTGATCGGCGGCGTCTCCTTCGACGACCAGTTCCGCAAGCTCGATCGCGGCGCCGACGTGCTGATCGCCACGCCCGGCCGCCTGCTCGATCACTTCGAGCGTGGCAAGCTGCTGATGAGCGGTGTCGACATCCTCGTCATCGACGAAGCCGACCGTATGCTCGACATGGGCTTCATCCCCGATATCGAGCGTATCGTCAAACTGGTGCCGTTCACCCGCCAGACCCTGTTCTTCTCGGCTACCATGCCGACGGAAATCAAGAAACTCTCAGAGCAATTCCTGCAGAATCCCGTCTCGGTTTCGGTCTCGCCGACATCGTCGGCGTCGGAGACCATCATCCAGCGCGCGGTCGCGGCAGCCGATGGCGGCTATGAAAAGCGCGCCGTGCTGCGCGGCCTCATCGACGGGGCCGACAGTTTCAAGAACGCGATCATCTTCTGCAACCGCAAGACCGAAGTCTCCACGCTGTGGCGCTCGCTCGACAAGCATGGCTACTCGTCCGGCGCATTGCATGGCGACATGGACCAGCGCTCGCGCATGGCCATGCTGCAGGCCTTCAAGGACGACAAGATCAAGCTGCTCGTGGCTTCCGACGTTGCCGCGCGTGGCCTCGACATTCCCGCCGTCAGCCACATCTTCAACTACGATGTTCCGGTCAATGCCGAGGACTACGTCCACCGCATCGGCCGCACCGGCCGCGCCGGTCTGTCGGGCGAGGCCTTCACCATCGTCACCCCGGCCGACCGCAAGGGTTTCGAGGCGATCGAAAGTCTCCTGAAACAAGAGATCGAATGGCAGGGTGAACCGGTCGAATGGGAGGAACGCGGTTCGCGCCGCCGCGGCGGACGCTCAAACGCACGTTCCGCAGAACGCAAGCCGGCGAAGGCCGAACGCAAGGCGCCCGAAAAGCGTCAGCGCCCGGAGAGGAATGCCGAAAAAACCGCGAGGGATGACGGGGAGCGCACCGTCGCGCGCGACCGTAACCGTCCACGGGACAACGCATCGCACACCATGCCAAGCCATGGCTCTGCCCAAAGGCCGAAACAGCCCCGCGAGAAGGATGGCGATCATCCCTTTGGCGGAGAGGAATTCGTACCCGCATTCCTGAGAAA
>JAJDOK010000079.1 GCA_022340185.1 Salaquimonas sp.
GGCCGCCATCCTCGACCGTCTCGACGGCGCCGGGATGCCATTTGACCTTGTTCCTGGCGAAGAAGCCGGCGAGCGGGACGGTCAATTCACCGCCATTGCGCATCCCGGCCGGCATCCAGATCAGGCTTGGAAGATAGACGAGGCTGTCGCGCGGCGAGACCACCGTGATCTCGGCATCGACGCGCTGCTTGCGCAATTCGCGGATCGCGGTGAGCGCCGCAAAGCCGGTTCCAAGAATGGTGATGCGAGTCATCGTTGCCGCTCCATTATATTAGTATTTGCTTATATAATAGCTCGACCCGGGTTTGGCAACCACCCACATCCTCGCGTCGGAACATTATGGCAGGTGAGATGCGCCGAGATCGCCTAGAGCCCGCCCGGCAGTTTGGACGCCATCGCCTCGCGTCGGTCGATCTTGCATCCGTCGACGATGAACGTGCCGTCACCGACCGCGTGAAGCGTCCGCTTCTCCTTGCGGGCGCTATCGTAATATGCAGCGACACCGTCGAGCACGACGATGGAGTGGCGTTCGACGATGTCGACGACCTTGCACTCGATATTGGCCAGGCAGTCGGCGATCAGCGGCGCGCCTACATGACCAGCCTTCTCGCGCGTCAGGCCGAATTTTTCGAACTTCTCGGTATCCGCCCCCGAGCAGGTGCCAATGCCGATCACCGTGTCGATCATGTCCACCGTGGGGACCGCAAGCACGCATTCGCGCGCGTTTTTAAGCGCTGACCAGGAATGGTTCCAAGGCCCTGTGGTGATGGCAAAATTCGCCGAAAAACCCATCACCATCGTCCAGGTGATGGTCATGACATTGTCCTTGCCGCCGTCATTCGTCGTCACCAGAACGACCGGCCCCGGCTCGATGAGCGTGAAGGCGCGGCTGAGTTTCAGACTACGCATGGTTGCCTCCGGCTGTCATTCCGGAGCCGCATGTCATCGATCAGCGGAGTATCCTTTCACGAAGGCCGGCGTGCCAGGATTATCATCGGAATCAGCCGGCCATCCCGGACAGACTGGGAACTGTTGCCGGTTCTGACCACTATGTCATCGCCCATCGCGGGTGCCGCGCCTATGGTCCTGGGTGGGGAACCCTCACCTGGTTTCGTGCTCGACTGTTGGGCCACATCCTCGACCGCCGAGAATCCGGCTTGCGACAGAAGGTCGAGGATTTTCAATGGTGTCTCCAGAAAGCTCGTCTCCGGCGTGCGCGCCCAGGGCAACGGGTAGATGGGAGGCCCATTAGGGCCTTCCGCCAGATGACTGATCGTGTAAAGGCCGCCGGGCTTCAATACGCGCAACGCTTCGGCGAACATTGCCGGCTTGTCGGCAACATTCATCGTGACGTTCTGGCACAGGACCACATCGAAGCTTTCGTCTTCAAAAGGCAATTCGGTGACGTTGCCAATTTGCACCGAAATCCGGTCGCCAAGCCCGACCGATTCATTCAGCTGCCGGGCGATTTCGACATATTCCGGCGTCAGATCGATCGCCTCGACAGTGCAGCCCAGACGCCCGGCCAGATACCTGCTGGGGCCGCCAATACCACAGCCCGCATCGAGGACGTGGCAACCGTGAGGGATATTGGCCAGCCTTGCCTGGGTTCGCGTGGTTGCATAGCCGCCGCCGTGCAGATGGTCGAGTTCGCTCAGCATCTCGACCGTCGGCTGATCGGGATCATAGTCCGCTTCGACCAGTGCTGTGCGGATGCGTTCCATCAGGTTGTTGCGCGTATAGTGCTTAACAACCGGCACGGTCTCATTGGCCATGACCCGCTTTCCTCCTGAAGTCGGCACACATCCTATCACACACCGCCAGCCGGTGTGAATTCAGCTCGCGCAACGAGCAAGACAAAAGGCGCCTCTGGACTCAATCCCTGTTTTATCCAACTCTGCGGTTTCCAAGTCGGACAAGGAGTATCGCGCCATGACGAATTTCCCTTTGAAGAGCCTGTTTTTCGGTGCTGTTGTTATGGGGCTGGTCGCAGCCACAGGCAGCGCGCAGGCGGCAGGCGCCTGTGCTGAAGGCAAGACGATCGAAGCGGGCAAATTGACCATCGCCACCGGCAATCCGGCCTATTATCCGTGGGTGGTCGACGACAAGCCGGAGGACGGAAAGGGCTTCGAGGCCGCCGTCGCCTATGCGGTCGCCGACAAGATGGGTTTCGCCAAGGACGAAGTGATGTGGGTGCGCTCCTCCTTCGACGAGGCGATCCAGCCGGGCGCAAAGAATTTCGACTTCAACCTGCAGCAGTTCTCGATCACGCCGGAGCGCGACAAGGTCGTCGATTTTTCCGAACCCTATTATTCGGCCGCAATGGCGGTGCTGGTGCGCAAGGGCAGTGTCGACGCAGGCGCCAAGCCCGAACTGGCCTCGCTCAAGGGTCTGAAATGGGGCGCGGTAGCCGGCACCACCGGATTGCCGGTCGTACTCGATCTCATCAAGCCGAATAGCGATCCCCTGCTCTATGACGACAACGCCAATGTGACCGAAGCGATGAAGTCCGGCCAGATCGACGCAGCGCTGTTCGACCTGCCAACGGCGCTCTATCTGGCGGCCGTCGTGCTCGACGACGGCGTGGTGTTGGGACAATTCCCCGCCGACCGAACGGAAAAACCCGACCAGTTCGGCCTGCTGATGGCCGACGGCAATCCGTTGAAGGCCTGTGTCGACGAGGCGCTGGAAGCGTTGAAAGCCGACGGATCGCTTGCAAAGATTGAAGCGGAATGGCTGCAGGAGGCGACCGGCGTTCCGGTCATCAAGTGACGGTGCTCCACTCCCAGTTCATTTGACGGCCATTGAACCGGCGCGAAAAATACGAGGCACGTCAGCGGCGGTGGTCAATCCTGATCGCTGCCGCAAGCACGATCGCCACGCTCGCGGCGATCGTCATCCTCGTGCCCATGGCACCGGGCTGGTCACGTGTCCAGCAGAGCTTCTTTTCCGGCGAGGTCTTCCTCAAGACCCTGCCGAAGATGCTCGAGGCCTTCCTCGTCGATATCGCGATCTTCGCCTGGTCGACGCCGTTGATCGCCATTGTCGGCCTGGCGGCGGCGCTAGCCCGTTCGACACGTTCGCCGGGCCTGTTTCCGCTGCGTGTTTTCGGCACGATCTTCGTCGACGTGTTTCGCGGCGTCCCGGTCGTGCTTGTGATCTACCTGATCGGGTTCGGCGTACCGGGCCTCGGCCTGCCGCGGCCGTGGAACAGCCCCTATATCTGGGGCACGGTGGCGCTGGTGCTGACCTACAGTGCCTATGTCGCCGAGATCCTGCGCGGCGGCATCGACAGCGTGCACCCCAGCCAGCGCGCCGCCGGCATCTCGCTGGGCCTGAGCGAGAGCGACGTCATGCGCTACATCGTGCTGCCGCAGGCGGTGCGCCGCGTCGTGCCGGCCAACATGAACATGCTGATCGCGCTGCAGAAGGATGTGGCGCTCCTGAGTTTCATCGGTCCGGTGGAAATCCTGCGCCAGGCAGGTGTCTACAAGAGCCTGCTCGCCAATTTCACGCCCTATGTCGTGGCGGCGGTGGTGTTCCTCGCGGTCACGGTGCCAGCCACCCGCTACACCGATTACCTGATGAACCGGCAAAATGATGCCAGAAGCTAGAGGAAAAGAAGCTGAAGGCGCGCGGGAGAAACCCAAGCTCTCCCTTGTCGGCGTCACCAAGACGTTCGGCCAGCAGGCGGTGCTGCGCGGCGTTAATCTCGATGCCTCCAAGGGCGAGATGGTCTGCCTGATCGGGCCTTCGGGCTCCGGCAAGTCGACCCTTCTGCGTTGCATCAACCTGCTTGAGCCGATCGACGAGGGTTTCGTCTATCTCGACGGAGAAGACATCTCGGAACCAGGTTTGAAGCCCGGGCCTATCCGGCGGCGTATCGGCATTGTGTTCCAGTCCTTCAACCTGTTTCCGCACATGACGGCGCTTGCCAACGTGACACTGGCGCCGCGCCGCATCCATGGTCGCAGCGAACGCGAAATGCGCCCGGCCGCCGAAGCGCTGTTTACCCGCTTCGGCCTGGGTGACCATCTCGACAAATATCCCGACCAGCTTTCGGGCGGCCAGCAGCAGCGCGTCGCGATCATCCGCGCGCTTGCCATGCAGCCGGAAGTGATGCTGTTCGACGAGATCACCTCGGCACTCGACCCGGAACTTGTCGGTGAAGTGCTGGACGTGCTGCGCCAATTGCGCGAAGACGGCATGACCATGGTCATCGCCACCCACGAGATGGCCTTCGCGCGCGACGCGGCCGACCGCGTCTGCTTCATCGACGAAGGCGTCATTGCCGAACAGGGCCCGCCCGAAGCGATCTTTGCCGCGCCAAAAAACAGGCGAACCCAATCCTTCCTCAGAAGGGTGCTGCGCCGAGGCGGGGTTCACGAGGCTCCCTGAACTGGTGAAAATCCGCCGATGCCGTAAGCGGGGTTGCCTTATCCGGCAACAGGAAGCCAAACTGACAGGCGGGAATACCGCAACGGGGGTACGCCATGTCGACGATGGCCAAGATCACGCTGATGTTCGTTGTCTTCGTCGACCTGATCGGCCAGGGCCTGGTGTTCCCGATCATCAACACGCTTGTCATGGAACCGAAATCCGGCTTCCTGCCCGCCGACACGGCGATGCATATCCGCCACCTCGACTACGGGCTGGTGATCGGCATCTTCTTTCTGGCCTGGTTTCTCGGCGTCGTCTACGTCTCCAAGGTCTCGGATTCCATTGGCCGCAAGAACGCCCTGCTGATCTGCCTCGGCGGTGCGCTGACGGGCTATGCGATCACCATCGTCTCGCTTTACACCAATAGCCTGTGGCTGCTGATCCTGGGGCGCGCGGTGACGGGCTTCACCGCGGGCAACCAGCCGATCGCCCAGGCGGCGATGATCGACGGCAGCAAGGACGAGGCCGACCGCGACCGGAACATGGGCTTCATTGTCACCGGCGTCAGCTTCGGCCTGGTCGGCGGCCCGATCATCGGCGGCCTGCTGTCCGACCCCGAGCTGCTTGGCAGCGATGCCAGCCTCAAACTGCCGTTCTATGGCGCGTTCGCCATGGTGGTAATCGCCATCATGGCGGTTGTCGTCTTCTTCCGCGACGTGCGCGTCGAGCGCATGCCCTTCGTGTTCCGGCCAGCCGATATCACCGACAGCCTGTTGCGAACCGTCCAGCACCCGGTCGTCATGCTCCTCATGCCGGTCTATGCCCTGTTCATGATCGCCAATGTGACGTTCTACATTTTCGTCGACAACTACCTGACCAGCGCGTTCGGCTATGGCGAGATCGGCGGCAGCGTGGCGATGCTGGTGATCGGCGTCGCACTGGCGACGAGCAGCACCTTTCTCGTCAAGGCGGCGCAGCAGCGCTTCGGCAAGCGCGAGATCATCGGCGTCAGCCTCCTCACTATGGTGGTCTGTTCGCTGGCTTTCGTCCTGTTGCCGGTTGCCTATCTGACTTACGTTCCAGCCTTCCTGTTCTACTTCCTCTTCGGCGTATCCTATCCCACCCTGCTCGGTATGTTTTCAGGCAGCGTCAGCGAGGATGACCAGGGTTGGGTGATGGGGGTTGCGACCGCGGTCTTCTGTCTGGCGGGCGGCATCATGTCTCTCGCCGGAGGCGAACTGATGAACATCGATATCCGATTGCCCTTCTATCTGTGCACCACTGCGGCAGCTCTCGGACTGCTGCTGCTGGCGCTTACCTGGAGTGCGCCGGCCATACGCAAGCTGACCGCCCCGCCAAGGACGGCCTGACGCATAATCAGCCCCTTCCCAGGAAAGGCACCTTGACCGGCAGGATGAGTGTGTCGAGAACTGCGATCTCCGGCGGCAGCGACGCCATGTAGACGACGAGGCGGCCGAGGTCCGCCGGATCGATCTGGTTGTCCATCTTCTGGTCGGTGATACCGGGCACCAGCGATGAACGCGTCTGGCCCGGATGCAGGCAGCAGCCGGTGATGTTGTGTTCGCGCCCGTCAAAGGCAATGGCGCGCGTCATGCCCTCGATGGCGAATTTCGACGCGGTGTAGGCCATGGAATGCGGGCGCGGGCTTTTCGCCGATAGCGAACCGATATTGACGATGCGGCCACCGCCGGCCGGTTTCATCAGCCTGATCGCCTCGCGGGCGCACAGATAGGCCGAGGTCAGATTGGTATCGATGACGTGACGCCAGTGTTCGAGCGTCAGGTCCTCGGTCGGTGTCGCGTCGGCGATGCCGGCATTGTTGACCAGCAGGTCCGGCGTGCCGGCCTGTTGTACCGTTTTGTCAAACAGCGCGACGACATCGGCTTCCTTCGTCACGTCGGTCGGGACGGCGATCACCTTGCCATCGAAGGCAGCAGCCTCGTCGACCAAGGTCGCCAGTTTGTCGACGCTGCGCGCGGCGGCGATGACCACCATGCCCTCACGCGCCAGTTCGAGCGCGATGCCACGGCCGATGCCGCTGCTCGCACCGGTGACGATGGCGACCTTGTCCCTGATCGATTGCATACCTACTACCTCCAGTAAATGCCCGATTTCCTGCCAGCTCAGGCAAACCCCGATGCCGGATAGCCGCGTCATGTATACATGGCGCGCGGCTAGGGGAAGAGGCAAGTGCTCGATATACGATCGGGGATGTTCTAGCAGGACACCCCGTCCGCCGCGCGGCGGATGGCGGCGATGTTGTCGCGGTAGGCTTCTTCCGTGCCGCCCCCATGAGGGCCATTGAACACCGCACTGCCCGCGACCAGCACATTGGCGCCGGCCTTGGCGACCTTGGGCGCCGTCT
>JAJDOK010000080.1 GCA_022340185.1 Salaquimonas sp.
GGGGGCTTTCAAACCGCAAAAACCACCTTACCATTCAAGATGTTAGAGGAGATTGACGCCATGGAAAAACGAATGGCGCACCCGACAGGATTCGAAACTGTGACCTCTGCCTTCGGAGAGCAGCCCCTCATTAAACCTAAATCGGAGGGCAAACGAAGCGCAAAAGTAAGAAATTAAATAAGATAGCACATCAATCCGCAAAAAAATAATATTTAAAAACAATATATTATACGAATTATGTGGTGGGTCTGGAGGGACTCGAACCCCCAACCAAGCGGTTATGAGCCGCCGGCTCTAACCATTGAGCTACAGACCCGAACTGAATCCGTGCCTGGTGGAACGGATGTACCAGCCATGTAGACGCTTTGGCGTGACCAGGCAAGGCAGCCGCGTAAAGGCAAGAAGGAAGCGGTCAATGCTCACCTGCGCTCCCCGGGTCGATTTGGCGGGGAAGCTGCCCGGTTGGGTTCCCTCATCGCCTTTCGGGCCATAACGACAAACTGCCTCGATCGCAGTGTTGCCAGCCACAGGCCGAGTTCGCATCCGCATCGCGCCCAAAAGCCTCCGCAATTGGATGACAGGAGGAGTGCGCCCATTCAAGGGTCTGTCGACAGAGCCCCGCCTTGATGGCCCGGACCCGATAAAGGAATAGCTGATGACCTTGCCCAACCGTCACATTCTCCCGCCTATGCCGATCGCCGTGCGTCAGCCTCGCGCCAATAGGCGCACCGACCATAATACCGGTGCGGCCCTTTCGGGTGTTGTCGCTCTGGCTTTCGCCGGTGTGCTTGCGGTGCTTCCCGCCAGCACCGCTTTTGCGCAGGACAGGCCATTGGCCGAACGCCCCGTTCCGACCATCCGCGTCCAGGGCGAAGGCAAGGCGGCGGTCGCGCCCGACATGGCGATCGTCAACATGACGGTGCTGCGCGAAGCCGATACCGCCCGTGCCGCGCTTGACGCCAACAATGCGGCGATGGCCGAGGTGCTGGCCGCGATGAAGGCCGAAGGCGTTGCGGAAAAAGACCTGCAGACTTCCGGCTTTTCCATCCGCCCGCGCTACAGCCAGCCGCCGAGAAGGTCCGACGGTTCGAGCGAAGCGCCGCATATTGTCGGCTATTCCGTGTCCAACACGCTCTCGGTGCGCATGCGCGACCTGGGCAAGCTCGGCGGCGTGCTCGACCGCGCCGTGACGCTCGGCGTCAATGCCGGCGGCGACATCGCGTTCACCAATGCAGAACCGGAACCGATCATCGCGAAAGCCCGTGCTGGCGCCATGAAGGATGCGATTGACAGGGCACGCACACTTGCGCAAGCCGCGGGCGTCAAGCTCGGTCCGATCCTTGAGATAACGGAAAACTACGTTGCGCCGCGTCCCGCGCCCATGGCCCGCGCCCGCTTGATGGCGGCAGAAGCCCCCAACGCCGTGCCGGTCGCAACGGGAGAAAGCACCTATTCCGTCATGGTCAATGTCGCCTGGGAGATCGAGCAGTAGGCCCGGTCGGGTCTTAAGCTGGAGCGCGACAGGCGAACATGCGCGCAAACACAAAGGAGAGCCGCAGGCGATGCGGCTCCCTTTATGGCGTTGTGCGCTGGACGATGTCGGTCAAAGTCCGCGCTGTCCGAGGATGGCGCAATGCCGGCTGTAGCGCGCGAATACGACACGCGCCCGGTGTCCGCCATAACGACCCCAGCTATGGCCCGTGACCACGATGGCGCGGCGGTCGATGCGGGCGACATTGGCATGACGCAGCCCCATGCGCCGCGCCTTGTAGACGGCTTCGCGCGGGCTGCAGGCATTATGCCGTCCCCAGCCATAGCGGACCCGGTCGTGACGGCGATGGCCATTGTCCGGCCACCGCTGGTGGCCCGAGACATTGGGCTGTGTCAGCCCATGCGGTCCCTGCGGCCCTGCGGCCAGGGCGGGACTGGCGCTCAGCGTGGCGAGCGCGATCATGGCGGCGGCGATGGTTGAAGTGATGGCCTTTGCGGTCATGGTGACTCTCCTTGTTCGTTCGGTTTGACGAAGGAGACAATGCCGCCAGTGAGTTGAACCGGGTCGGAACCCGGCATTCATCCGCCGTTCAGGATGTCGGCTGCTTTGCGTCGGGGATGGTCCGCGCGGCGCCAGGGCGCGTGCGGGACGGCAGCGTGGCGGCGATGCGCCGCGTCAGCGGTTGGTCAAGGCGGTAATGCACCTGATAGCCAATTGTCAGGCACAGCAGGCAGGCAATCACCACATAGACGGCCGAGAAGATGTAGGGACCAACCAGCGCCGGCAGGCCGAGACGATTGGCGACAAGCGACATGCCGCCGAGCACAAAGGGATGGGTCAGATAGGTCGCATAGGACGTCTCGCCCGCCTCCAGGGAAACACGTCCCACATGGACATGCCCGGCTTCCGGAAACAGGATGAATGCAGCCACGATCAACAGGGCGGGAATGCCGTAGACCATGTGCCGCGACAGATCGACGGTATCGTTGAAGCCCGGCGCCGCAAACAGCAGCCCCACTCCGGCGATCGCGAGCAGAACACAGATCGTCACAGGAATGCGTACTCCGACGACGAAAGCCCAGCCCAGGAACATGCCGGCGGTGAATTCGAAAACGATCGGGTGCTTGAGGAACTGCACCCACGCGCCCGTGCCGGTCATGTGGTTACCGGCAAACCATACCGTGAAGATGAGGCCGGTGACCAGCGGTATGGCAACCCGTCGCGGGGTTACAAGTCCAACCGCAAACAGAGCGTAGAACAGCATCTCGTATTGCAGCGACCAGCCCAGTCCCAGCACGGGCCGGACCAGCCCGTCGGATGCCCGCTCATAGGGGATGAAGAAATACGACGCGAGCCATTGGCCCGGATCGTTGGTCGCGGTGCGGACATTGTCGGGTAAAAGGACGACGACGGCGATCATCGCTGTCGTCATGATCCAGTAGAGCGGAACGATGCGCACGATGCGCCGGCGCATGAAATCGACCGCCGCGCCAGGCTGCGCGAACACATCCCGGCTGACATAGACCATGATGAAGCCGGAAATGACGAAAAACAGATCGACTCCGAAATCGCCGGGAAACAGCTTTTCGTCGAAATCGCGCAAATGGCCGGCCAATAGCGCTGAAAGCTCGTGCATGGCATGGCTGATCACCACTGCCGTGACGGCTACCCCGCGCAGGAACTGGATTGTCTCCAGACGGGCCGCTGCTTTCATTTTCGTTTTCCGCCGTGCCAGACCGTTTGCACCGGCACGTAGTTGGTCCAAATTCCGACGGACCCCATTACACCAACAAAATCAGCAATGTATTAACGACTACTCGCCGCAATCGCGGAAAGTCGCGCCTGACGCGCCATCCTGCAGGCGTTTTCCCGATTGTGTGTCGGTTGACAAGGCGCAAGGAGCACCGCGTTACACTCACAAGGCTTGAAGACACCGGCAGGGACGCGACAAGATCAAACGCTTCGGGCATGATCGCCTTGCCGGGAGCAGGCAGGAAGTTCGCACGGGAGGAGGAAATGAAGCCATCGACGGATGCCACACCCATTTTCGCGCTCTCCGCCGTCGCACTCGACACCGAGACGACAGGGCTCGATCCGACGAACGCCCGCATTGTCCAGCTCGGCGCCGTGCACCTGTCCGGCACGCAAATCCTGGAACAGTCGGCCTGGGAACAGATCGTCAATCCCTGTGTCGAAATCCCTGCCCTGTCGACCGCCATCCATGGCATCACGCAGGAGGCGGCGACCGCAGCGCCGCTTGTGAAGGAAGTCTGGCCTGCATTGTTTGGGATGATCGACAATCGTGTCGTCATCGGTCATTCCATCGGCTTCGATCTTGCCGTTCTCACCGCCGAAGCGAAACGAAACCGCCTCGCCTTCCCGCCGCCGCGTTCGCTCGACACGCGCATGCTGGCCCAGATCGTCGCCCCATCGCTTGCCGACCACTCGCTCGAAGCGCTTGCTTCATGGCTCGGCGTGGAAATCCATAACCGCCATAGCGCGCTGGGCGATGCCGAAGCCACCGGCGCCGTCTTTTTAGCGCTGGTGCCGAAACTTCTGGCCGCGGGCATGAAAACACTCGCCGAGGTGGAACGCGCCTGCCAGCGGCTGAAGCCGGAGATCGACCGCCAGCAAGAGGCCGGCTGGGTCGCGCCGATCAACAATGTGGCCAAGTCCCGCATGGCCACATCGATCGCCCGGCTCGATACATTCCCCTATCGCCATCTGGTCGGCGAGGTCATGTCCGCACCCGTTGCCGTGATGACACCGGACACGACGCTGAAGGCCGCAATGGACCGAATGGCAGATCAGGGCATTTCATCGGTTTTTGTCACCGATTCAGGCAAGGCGGAGGAGGATGTCTCGAACTACGCCATCCTGACCGAGCGCGACGTCATGCGGAAGATTTCGGCCAGCGGTGCCACCGCGCTCGACCTGCCGGTCGCGGATATCGCGACGAGGCCGGTCCGCACCATCCGCGAAGGCGCTTTCGTCTACCGTGCGGTCGGCCGCATGGCCCGGCTCAGATACCGCCATCTCGGCGTGCGCTCGCAGGACGGTCGCCTGGTCGGCATCGTCTCTGCGCGTGATCTGCTGAAACAGCGCTCCGATCCCGCGATTGCGCTCGACGATGCCATCGAGGAGGCACAGACCGCGACCGATCTTGCAGTCGCCTGGTCGAGCCTGCCGGGCGTCGTGTCATCGCTCATTGGCGAGGACGTCGATGCGGCTGTCGCATGCCGCATCGTGTCGGAGGAGATCCGCGCCATGACGCGCCGCGCCGCCACGCTCGCCGAGCAATCCATGGTCGATGACGAAATGGACGGACCGCCTGCACCCTACACCGTCCTCGTGCTTGGCTCCGGCGGCAGGGGCGAAAGCATGCTGGTGCCCGACCAGGACAATGCCATCGTGTTTGTGGAAGGCGATGGCGAAACAGACTGCTGGTTCGCCGAACTGGGTACGCGCATGTCTGCGATACTCGACGAAGCCGGCATCCCGCTTTGCAAGGGCGGTGTCATGGCGAAAAATGCGCAATGGCGCGGTTCGCTCGTCAACTGGAGGGAACGGATCGACGAATGGGTTCGCCGTTCGCGTCCACATGACCTGCTCAATGTCGACATCTTCTTCGACGCCATGCCAGTCTCCGGCCAGCTAACGCTGGGCGATGAGATATTCGACTATGCCTACGAACGCGGCCACCAGTCGGTCGCCTTCGCCAAGCTTTTAGGCGAGTCGCTTGCAAGCCTGCCCAACCCGTTCGCCCTGTTCGGCGGCCTGAAGGGTGACGGCAACCGGCTCGATCTGAAGCTTCACGCGCTGTTTCCGGTCGCGGCATTCGCCCGCACGCTCGCCATCCGCCACAACATCCCCCGGCGTTCCACAAGGGAACGCATCGAGGCGCTGATCGAACGCGGCATCGGACCGCAAGGTCAGTTGAACGATCTCATCGACGCCCATGCGCTCGCCATGGGTCAGGTTCTCGCATGCCAGGGCCGCGATATCGCCGCCGGCCTGAAGGCAACCAATCTGGTCGATCTCGCCGCGCTGTCGCGGAGTCAAAGGAACGATCTCGGCGCCGCTCTGCGCTCGGTCCAGGCGATACCGACGCTGGTACGCGACCTGATGTTCGCGCATTAGGATACGGACCTTAAAAAGCTTCACGGATTGATCAGTCTCAGCCTTGTCGCCTGATAGACGGCTTGCGCGATGGTCGTGCAGCCCAGTTTCTGGCGTGCCGATTTAAGATAGTCGCGCACCGTATGCTCGGAGATTTCCAGGATCGCGGCGATCGTGCTGGCGTCCTTGCCCTGCGTCGTCCAGAACAGGCATTCCAGTTCGCGCGGGCTGAGCGGGGGAAGATCTTCACCGCCATAAAGATCGGCAAGCGCGCGCCTGTGAAACAATTGCGCCAGTTCCTGCAATGTGAGATCGAGCCATTCGATGCGTTCCGCCCAGACTTGGGGATCTTCCTCACCGGTCACAGAGAACGCCGCGCGCCGCCCCGTGCGGTCGATGATCGGGATGGTGTAGCCGCAATTGCCGACGCCATGCGCCCGGGCATCGGCGAGAAACGCCTTCCTCTCGGGCGTATTCCATTTCAGATCGCTCCACAGGAACGGCTTGTCGGCGTCGAAGCCTGTCGCCACCACCGGGTCGACCAGGTAATACATCTTGTGCAGATAGTGCCCGATCCATTCTGACGGATAGGTCGATTTCAGATAGGGCAGGTCCATTCTGAGATTGGCGTTCTGCGCCAGATGATAAACCCCGTGACGCAAGTCGAGCTTGTCGCACATCAGTTCGAGGCCGCGTTCGATATCCGGCTCATCGATGATTGCGAGCAGGATTTCGCTGTTTGCTTGTGCTGCACCGTCAGACATTGTCGCCCCTTGTTGCGACGAGACCCCGATGGCAGGTCCCCACGTCATGCGTGACGACAACAGTTCGCGCCCCGCCCGCGCCTTTTCCGGCCGGTTGCGCGAAACGCACCATATAAAGCCTGTCCCAACACCCTAATTCAGAGTAACTGGTATACTAGTCGTCAACTCGTCGCGAGTGCAAGTGAAACTGCCCAGGCGGAATACACTTATAAATTGCACCGTGTCGAAACGCGTAGCCTTTGAGGACGTTCGCATCCCGCCCCTGAAGGCTGTGGACATCGGTGCTTACGCGGCGAAAAACTATCCTCGCCTTTGAAACACGCATGTCTTATCCCTATTGTGACAGGTGCAAAAACCCTAAACTTGGCAAAGATGCGCTTTCCCGCTTCCTTCCTCGACGAGATCAGGGAACGGCTTCCGATATCGGAAGTCGTGGGCAGCCATGTCACATGGGACAAGCGTAAGACCAGCGCCTCGCGTGGTGACTATTGGGCCTGCTGCCCTTTCCATGGCGAGAAGACGCCAAGCTTTCACTGCGAGAACCGCAAGGGCCGCTACCATTGTTTCGGCTGCGGTGCGTCGGGCGACCATTTCCGCTTCCTGGTCGATCTGGAAGGCATCTCCTTTCCCGAGGCCGTCGAAAGACTGGCCGCCCAGGCGGGCCTGCCCATGCCGGTCTTCGACCGCCGCGAGATCGAGCGCGAGGAGCGCCGCGCCACACTGTTCGACGTCATGGAGATGGCCACCGCCTTTTTCGAGGCGCAATTGCAGGAGCCCGTTGGCGCCAAGGCAAGAGCCTACATGCGCGAGCGCGGCCTTTCGCCCGCTACCCAGAAGCGTTTTCGCCTTGGCTATGCCCCCGACAGTCGCAATGCGCTGAAGGAGTTTCTCGCTTCCAAAGGGATAACGAGAGAGCAGATCGAGGCTTGCGGACTGGTCCGCCACGGATCGGACATCCCGGTTTCCTATGACTGGTTTCGCGATCGGGTGATGTTCCCGATTCCCGATTCGCGCGGCCGTATCATTGCCTTTGGTGGCCGCGCGTTGCGTGCCGACGTGCCGGCGAAATACATGAATTCGCCCGAGACCGACCTCTTCCACAAGGGCAACGTCCTTTACAATTTCGCCCGCGCCCGCAAACCGGCGCACGAAAAAGGCACAATCATCGCCACCGAGGGCTATACCGATGTCATCGCACTCGATGCCGCCGGCTTCGAGAATGTCGTGGCGCCGCTCGGCACGGCCTTGACCGAAAACCAGCTGGAACTGCTCTGGCGCGTGGCGCCTGAACCGATCCTTTGCTTCGACGGCGACGAAGCCGGTCTGAAGGCGGCCTGGCGCGCCGCCGATCTCGCGCTGCCCGCGCTGAAGCCCGGACGTTCGGTGCGTTTCGCGCTTTTGCCCGAAGGGCGCGATCCCGACGACCTGATCCGCCAGGACGGTCCCGAAGCGATGCGCGCCATTCTTGGAGAAGCCCTGCCGCTCGCCGAGATGATCTGGCGGCGCGAAACGTCGTCCGGCATGTTCGAGACACCGGAAAAGCGCGCCGCACTCGAGGCGCGCCTGCGCGAGGTGACTGCTCAGATACGCGATGAAAGCGTGCGCCGACACTACATGCAGGATACCGGCGAACGCCTGAACGCCTTTTTCGGCAGGGGCAGTCAGGCAAGTGGCCGCCGTGATGGTCCCGGCCAATACCGCCGCTACGAGGAAAGGCCCTGGCTCCGCCAGACCAGTGGCGGGTTGGCTCGCGGCGCGTCCAGAGGCCCGGGTGGCGGTACCGCGCGGCTGGCGCTCAGTCCTTCGCTTTTGAACAGTTCGCTGGTCAAGCGTGGTTCGACGCGCATCCCCCTGCGCGAGGCTGCACTGGTGATGACCGCGGTTCATCATCCTGGCGTCCTGACGGCATTCTTCGACGATTTCGCCGGCCTCACGCTGACCGCCAAGCCCGCCGTCGACCTGCACCGCACGATCGTCGACTGTTTCGCCGAATGGGAAGGCGAAGTCGGCGAGGACGCCGTGGCAAGTTTGGCGGAAAGGCTCGAACGGGCAGATTTCGGTGAACTGATCGCCGCGCTCGACCGGCAATTGCGCGAAAACCGTCTGTGGCAGGCATTGCCGGAGGCCGCCTTCGAGGACGCACTGGATGGCTGGCGTCAGGCGCATGCCTTGCACATGCGCACGCACACCCTAAATAGGGAACTCAAGGCTGCCGAGGGCGCGTTGGCTGAAGAGGACAGCGAGCAGAATTTCGAGCGTCTTGTGCAAATCAGCAACGAACTGGCTCGCACCGACACGGTCGAAGCGCTGATCGAAGGTTTCGGAGTTTCATCCGGAAGGCCTACCCGGACGTTTTGACCGGGGGTGGATGGTGGCCATTGATGCCGATTTTCGCCGATTTCGGTGAAATTGTGCTTGACGAAGCCGGGCCGAGCCGGAATCAGGTGAGGCCCGCAAACATAACGGCCGGCAATTACCCGGCCGAATGGGAAACAGGATCAAGGCCGTCCCAGCGTCTCGGCCCCCGAAATGGGACATGGCAGGCCCGATGGTTAATCACGGTTTAACCGGATGGACCTAGACATGACGGAACGGACGCAGGGATGATTCGCGCCAAACCGCGAATCACGCGAATAAGGGGCAGAACAAGGCTTGGAGGCCACGAACGTCGTTCACACAGGACCGACATGGGTGAACATGCTATCCTGACGCGTCGACATGGCGCCGCCGAATTCAGACAGGGAATAACTGTTTATGACGACCGCAGACAATCTCGAAACCGCCAACGGTGAGGCCGCGGTGGCCAAGCAGGCCGCCAACGCCGAGAAACTGGCCCAGCGCAACGCCACGAACAAGGACGAGGCCGACGAAAAGGAAAGTTCCGGCGATGCGAGCCCGGACAGCCCGCTTCTCGATCTGTCCGACGATGCGGTCAAGAAGATGATCAAGACCGCCAAGAAGCGCGGTTATGTCACGGTCGACGAATTGAATGCCGTCCTGCCCTCCGACGAGGTTTCCTCCGAACAGATCGAGGACACCATGGCGATGCTCTCCGACATGGGCATCAACGTGGTCGAGGAAGACGAGGTCGAGGAGGAATCGGAAAGCACCGAACTGACCGAGTCGGGCGAAAAGGCGCTCGCCGCCGCCAAGAAGCGCGAGCCTTCCGAGCGCACGGACGATCCTGTTCGCATGTATCTGCGCGAGATGGGAACGGTCGAACTGCTGTCCCGCGAGGGCGAGATCGCGATCGCCAAGCGCATCGAGGCAGGTCGCGAAACCATGATCGCCGGGCTTTGCGAAAGTCCGCTTTCTTTCCAGGCCATCATCATCTGGCGCGACGAACTGAACGAAGGCACCGTCCTTCTGCGCGACATCATCGACCTTGAAGCGACCTATGCCGGTCCCGAGGCCAAGGCCGCGCCCGTCGTCACCCGTCCGGCCGAGGACGAGGCCGTCAAGGCCAATGAAGCGCCCGCCAGCCCCGCCGCCAGTGAAAAGGACGACGGCGAGGATGGGGAAGAAGGCGAAAAATCGGATTCAGAAGACGAGGACGAGGACGACGACGAGTACGAAAACGCACTGTCGCTCGCCGCGATGGAAGCCGAATTGAAGCCGATGGTGCTGACCACCTTCGACACCATCGCCGACTCCTACAAGAAGCTGCGCAAGCTGCAGGACCAGCTCGTCGAAAAGGCGCTCGACAACAAGTCGCTGTCGCCCGCACAGGAGCGCCGCTACAAGGAACTGCGCGACATCATCGTCACTTCCGTCAAGTCGCTGTCGCTCAACCAGAACCGCATCGACGCGCTGGTCGAGCAGCTCTACGACATCAACAAGCGCCTCGTTTCCTTCGAGGGCCGCCTGCTTCGCCTGGGCGAATCCTACGGTGTGGCGCGCGAGGATTTCCTGAAAGAATATTTCGGCTCCGAGCTCGACCCCAACTGGATCCGCCGCATCGCCAATCTTTCCGGCAAGGGCTGGAAGGACTTCAACAAGAACGAATCCAAGACCATCAAGGCGATCCGCTCCGAAATCCAGCAGCTCGCCGCCGAGACCGGTCTCGAGCCGACCGAGTTCCGCCGCATCGTCCACAAGGTGCAGAAGGGCGAGCGCGAGGCGCGCCAGGCGAAGAAGGAAATGGTCGAGGCCAATCTGCGCCTGGTGATCTCCATCGCCAAGAAATACACCAATCGCGGCCTTCAGTTTCTGGACCTCATTCAGGAAGGCAATATCGGCCTGATGAAGGCGGTCGACAAATTCGAATACCGCCGCGGCTACAAGTTCTCCACCTACGCGACATGGTGGATCCGCCAGGCGATCACCCGCTCGATCGCCGACCAGGCGCGCACCATCCGCATCCCGGTCCACATGATCGAGACGATCAACAAGATCGTGCGCACCTCGCGCCAGATGCTGCACGAGATCGGCCGCGAGCCGACGCCGGAGGAACTGGCCGAAAAGCTCGCCATGCCGCTCGAAAAGGTTCGCAAGGTGCTCAAGATCGCCAAGGAGCCGATCTCGCTCGAAACACCGATTGGCGATGAGGAAGATTCCCATCTCGGCGATTTCATCGAGGACAAGAACGCGGTCCTGCCGATCGACGCCGCCATCCAGGCCAATCTGCGCGAGACGACAACCCGCGTGCTCGCTTCGCTCACGCCGCGCGAGGAACGCGTGCTCAGAATGCGCTTCGGCATCGGCATGAATACCGACCACACGCTGGAGGAAGTCGGCCAGCAGTTCTCGGTCACCCGCGAGCGCATCCGCCAGATCGAGGCCAAGGCGCTGAGAAAGCTCAAGCACCCGAGCCGCTCCAGAAAGCTCAGGAGCTTCCTGGACAGCTGATCTTGACGCGGAACCCACTATTTCTAGTCCCGCTTCTCTGCTTCCAGCTACTGGTTGCCGGTTCTGCGCGTGCCGAGTTCAAGGATGAAAACCTCTTGATCCCCATACCCAAGGGCTTCGTTGTCGGGTCCCAGAACAGGACGCAGGATGTGCTGGTCGTGGAATGGGTTCCGGAAGGCCAGTCGGCCGAAAACTGGACCGACATGATCACCATGCAGACCCTGTACGGCCGCGGAGATCTGAAGCCGTTCGCCTTCGAGAAGAAAATGGTTTCCGAATGGACGATCAATTGTCCGGCCACCAAGTACCAGCCCATCAGGGACGGCGTCGAGAACGGCTACACCTTCTCTTTCTGGCTGCTTTCCTGCGAAAAGAATCCCAAGACCGGAAAACCCGATTTCACCATGATGAAGGCGATGCAGGGCAACGACTCGTTCTACACTGTGCAAAGGGCATTCAAGTCGCAGCCGGCAAAGGACACGGTCGTCAACTGGTCGAATTTCATGAGTCAGATCCGGGTATGTGACACCCGTCTGCCTGATCGCGAATGCCCGAAAGGTAATTGATCCGGACGCGGCTCGCCAGTTAACCCACTCTAGCCCACGGCGCGATGGTTGCCGGCGCGTTGTTCAGCCTCTCTATGGCAAAGCCCGCCGCCGCCTTGTAGCCGGCCATGAATTCGGCGCGCTCTGCTGGCGGAATCACCTCGTCGATCGTGTCGAAATGCCCACCGCAGCGCTCGTCGACCATGTTGAGCAGGCCGAATGGCCCTGCGCCGCGATTGCGCAGGATCAGTTGTGAAACCGGTTCGCACAGTGCGTCGTCATAGGCTTTCAGCGCGGCAGCGCTCACACCATGCTCCAGCATCGCCACGCCAAGGGCGCGCGCGTCGATGATCGCCTGGCTCGCGCCATTGGAGCCGGTCGGATACATGGCGTGCGCGGCATCTCCCATCAGCGCGACATGCCCATCCACCCAGGTCTCCACCGGGTCGCGGTCGATCATCGGGTTGACGAAGGCGGTTTCCGCGCCGGCGATCAGCGCCGGCACGTCGAGCCAGTCCCATTTCCAGTCCTCGAAATGGTGAATGAAGTCGGAAATCGGCACCGGCCTGAACCAGCCCGCCTCCTGCCACTCGCCCGGATCGTCATAGGTCACTTCCGCGATCCAGTTGATGTCGGCTTCGCCGGTTTGCGTGTCGGGATGGGAGATCGGATAGATCACCATGCGCTGCTTGTGGGTGCCGAGGCCGATGAAGGATGAACCCGTGCGGATCGGCTTCGCCCGTGCCGTGCCGCGCCACATCACCGCCCCGCCCCAATGGACCGGCGGCTGGTCCGGGTGCATCTGCGCCCTCACCGCCGAGCCGATGCCGTCGGCACCGATCAGTAGCGTGCCGGTCTCTTGCGATCGTGTTCCGTCGGCATGTTCGATATCGACGATTACGCCGCCGTCGACGTTTCGATAGCCCGTGACACGGCAGCCGGTGCGCACCGCATCTTCGCCCAGCCGCTCGCGCATCTTCGCAAGCAGCAGCATGTGGAAGCGGCCGCGATGCACGGCATATTGCGGCCAGTTGTAACCGGCCAGCAGTCCGCGCGGCTCTGCGTAGATATCCTTGCCGTTGAGGCCGACCAGCGCCCATTCCTGCGCCGGCAATCCGACACGGTCGAGATCGTCGGCACTGACACCCAGATCGTACAATTCGCGCACGGCATTGGGCTGCAAATTGATGCCGACACCGAGCGGTTTCAATTCGCGCACCGATTCGAACACTGTGCACCCTACCCCGATCTGGTGCAGCGTCAGCGCGAGCGCCAGCCCGCCAATACCGCCGCCCGCGATCAGCACTCTCGGTTCCTGCATGTCCGGCATCGATCGGTCCTCCACTTCGGTCGACTTTTATTGTCGAAAGTCCCCGGGATCGCAACTCATCCTTCAGGCATCCTGTCGCACCGGCAGGATGCCGGAATTTGCTCACGTTCGGATGCCAGATTGTTATATCCGTGCCGGACCTCCATGTAGGGGAGCCATTTCCATCGCAAAGTCCTGATGCAGCAAACGATCGAAAAAGCGGTTCTGAAATTCGACTGGGGCATTCCCGCCTCGGTCGGTGCGCATGCGCTCGTGCTGGCACTGCTTGTCTTCGGCCTGCCGCAATTCCATCACACGCCCGACGAGCCCAAGGCCATCGACGTCGCGCTGGTACCGCCCCCAGAACCCGTGAAGCCGGCGGAAAGCAAACCGGAAGAAAAAAAGGTCGAGGAAAAGAAGCCCCAGGAAAAGAAGGTTGAGGAAAAGAAACCGGAGGAGAAAAAGCCCGAGGAAAGACAGACGGAGCCG
>JAJDOK010000139.1 GCA_022340185.1 Salaquimonas sp.
CCCTCGCGGGACTTCGTCGATAGCTCCTCGAGCCTGGGCTTCGTCTTCCTGCTCGCCCTGGTGCTGATCTACCTGGTGCTGGCGGCCCAGTTCGAGAGCTTCCGTGATCCCTTCATCATCATGATGTCGGTGCCGTTGTCGATCTTCGGCGCGATCGTTCCGCTCAATCTCGGCTTTGGCACGCTGAACATCTACACGCAGGTCGGCCTCATCACGCTGGTCGGCCTGATCACCAAGCACGGCATCCTGCTGGTCGAATTTGCCAACCAGCAACGCGAACATCACGGGCTCGACAAGTTCGATGCCGTCGTGGCTTCCGCCAAGGTGAGGTTGCGGCCGATCCTGATGACGACGGCGGCGATGTCGCTGGGTGTGGTACCGCTCATCATTGCCTCGGGTGCCGGCGCGGCGGCGCGCTATTCCATGGGCCTGGTGATTTTCAGCGGTATCCTGGTCGGGACAACGTTCACACTGTTCGTAGTGCCGATGTTCTACACCTTCCTGACCAGCAGGCAGGTTCACAAGCGCGAATAGAACATGTCAGTCCCGGCTGCCGGCATGCGTTTCGTCGCGCGCTTCTTCCAGCAGCCATTCGCGAAAGGCGGCGAGTGCCGTGGACTCATGTCCGGCATTCGGCGTCACGAGATAGTAGCCGCCACGGCTGGTGATGGGCAGATCGATCGCGGTGACAAGCTGGCCCGAGCGCAATTCGGCCTCGGCCAGGAAGATCGGCAGCAGCGCCACGCCAAGTCCCGCGATACAGGCTTGCGCCACGGTTGCGAACTGCTCGAAGGTCATGCCGCCGGCACCGGAAAACTGCGCGCCGCAGGCATCGAACCAGTCGGCCCATTCGCCTTGGCGTGTCTTCATGTGGAGTAACGGCAATCGGCCGAGATCTTGCGGCTTCGAGATCGGGTTGGCGTCACGGAAAGCCGGGCTGCACATCGGCGCCACCTCTTCACGCATCAGCAGCGTCATTTCCGCATCCGGCCATCGCTGCTGGCCGACATAGACCGCCGCATCAAGCCGCTCGGCAGCAAAGTCGAAGGGATGGATGCGGCTGGCGAAGCTGAGCGAGACGTCGGGATGCCCAGCCACGAAACGCGGTATCCGCGGCATCAGCCAGCGCGTACCGAATGTCGGCGGGATCGCGATATTGAGGGCATTTCCATGCCGTTTCGTCATGGCGTCGAGCGAGGCCGTGCGGATCGTCGCCAGTGCTTCGGCGACCGATTGGTAATAGGCTTCGCCCGCTTCCGTCAGCACAGCGCCACGGCTGTTGCGCAGGAACAATGGCACGGAGAGTTGCGCTTCGAGTGCCAAAACCTGCCGCGAAATGGCCCCCTGGGTCAGCGCCAGTTCATTGGCGGCGGCAGAAAAACTGCCCAGCCGCGCGACTGCCTCGAAGGCGGAAAGCGCCCCCGTCGACGGCAAAAGGCGTCGTTGCGGTGAATGCATTGGTTATGAATAAATCTCATAACGCACTCTGTAAATATCAATTGTGCCGCCAGCCATGATATGCAGATTCCGCCTATTCGAGTATTCCAGCCTGAAAACAGCGGGACCAGCGCCATGGCCGACAACAAGAACGCGTTCAAATGGGAAGACCCCTTTCTTCTCGAAGACCAGCTGAGCGAGGACGAGCGCATGATCCGCGACGGCGCGGCATCATTCTGTGCCGACCGGCTGATGCCGCGTGTCCAGCAGGCCTATCTGCAGGAAAAGACCGATCCGGCGATCTTCGCCGAGATGGGCGAAGCGGGTCTGCTCGGTATAACGGTGCCTGAGGAATATGGCGGGCTTGGCGCCGGCTACGTCACCTACGGCCTGGTCGCCCGCGAGGTCGAGCGCGTCGATTCCGGCTACCGCTCGATGATGAGCGTGCAGTCCTCGCTGGTGATGTATCCGATCCATGCCTACGGCTCGGAGGAGCAACGCAGGAAATATCTGCCAAAGCTTGCGAGCGGCGAATGGATCGGCTGCTTCGGCCTGACCGAACCTGACGCCGGCTCCGATCCCGGGGGCATGAAGACGCGTGCCGAGAAGATCGATGGCGGCTACCGTCTCACCGGCTCCAAAATGTGGATTTCCAACGCGCCGATCGCCGACGTCTTTGTAGTCTGGGCGAAGCTGTCCGAAAAGGGAGGCGCCCACGACGGCAAAATCCGCGGCTTCGTGCTGGAAAAGGGCATGAAGGGTCTTTCCGCGCCGAAGATCGACGGCAAGCTTTCTCTGCGCGCCTCGATTACCGGCGAGATCGTCATGGAAGGCGTCGAGGTCGGCGAGGATGCGCTGCTACCCAACGCTTCTGGGCTCGGCGGGCCGTTCGGCTGCCTCAACCGCGCCCGCTATGGTATCTCATGGGGGGCGATGGGTGCGGCGGAAGCCTGCTGGCACCAGGCGCGCCAATACGGCCTCGACCGCAAGCAGTTTGGCAAGCCGCTCGCCGGCACGCAGCTCTTCCAGAAGAAACTGGCCGACATGCAGACCGAGATCGCACTCGGCCTGCAGGGGTCGCTGCGCGTCGGCCGGCTGATGGACGAAGGGAAGATGGCGCCGGAGATGATCTCCATCGTCAAGCGCAACAATTGCGGCAAGGCGCTCGACATCGCGCGAATGGCGCGCGATATGCATGGCGGCAACGGCATCCAGATCGACTACCACGTGATGCGCCACGCCCAGAACCTGGAGACGGTCAACACCTATGAGGGCACGCATGATGTACATGCGCTGATCCTCGGCCGTGCCCAGACCGGGATCCAGGCCTTTTTCTAGGCGGAGCAAGGAAATGGCCGTGAGCGATATTGAAAAACAGCCGCCGCTCAAGGGGCTGAAAGTCGTTGAACTTGCCCGTGTTCTGGCAGGCCCGTGGATCGGCCAGACGCTGGCCGATCTCGGCGCCGACGTGATCAAGGTCGAAAGTCCGTCTGGCGACGAGACCCGTCACTGGGGCCCGCCCTTCGTCCAGATCGATGAAGACCGCAGCGGTGCCTACTTCCATTCCTGCAATCGCGGCAAGCGCTCCGTCATTGCCGACTTTTCGACCGATGAAGGCCGCGAGACGGTGCGCCGGCTTGCCGCCGATGCCGATGTCCTGATCGAGAATTTCAAGGTCGGCGGCCTCGTCAAATTCGGCCTTGACTATGACAGTCTGAGCAAAGTCAATCAGCGCCTTGTCTATTGCTCGGTCACCGGTTTCGGCCAGACCGGGCCCTATGCGCCCCGTGCCGGCTACGATTTCATCATCCAGGCGATGAGCGGCTTCATGGAACTTACCGGCGAGCCGGAGGGTGAGCCGCAGAAGGGCGGCGTCGCTGTCTCCGATCTTTTTACCGGGCTTTACGGCGTGATCGCCGTTCAGTCGGCCCTCCTCCAGCGCGAGCGTACCGGGCGTGGCCAGCATGTCGACCTGGCGCTGTTCGATTGCATGACGGCGGTTCTGTCCAATCCGGCTGCCAGCTATTTCACCACCGGCCGCATGCCGAAACGTTATGGCAATGCGCATGCGATCATCGTGCCTTACCAGACATTCGAAGCCCAGGACGGGCTCATGGTTCTCGCTGTAGGCAATAACGGCCAGTTCGCGCGGGCCTGCAAGGTGCTGGGCACGGAGGAATGGGTTTCCGACCCGCGCTTCGCCACCAACGAGGCCCGCGTGGAAAACCGCGAAATACTGGTTTCCACGCTTGAACCTGTAATTGCCCGCTGGAAGCGGGCCGAACTGCTGGGTGCGCTCGAAACCGCCGGCGTGCCTGCCGGTCCGGTCAACACCATCGCCGAGGCTTTTGCCGACCCGCAGTTCATTGCGCGGGGCATGCGTGTGGATCTCGATGGCATCGGTGGTATCCGCACACCCATTGTCTTCTCGCAGGGCCAATTGGCACTCGACCGCCGTCCACCGAGACTGGGCGAACACACGCAGGCAGTACTGGGCGAATTGTCTTCGAAATCCGGCCGACAGTGGATTTCGGTTCAGCAGGATTAAGCGCCTGTTGATGTCGGATTGCGTGCCTTTTTCGCACGCGACCATCACACACGAATGTGGCATGGTCCGTTCCGGGCGAGACGGCCCGGACGAGCTTTCGAGGAGACCTTCATGAGCGACGGCATGGCCGGCATTGTCGGCGTTGGCCTGATGGGCCACGGCATTGCGTCGAACCTGCAGAACAAGGGCTGGCCGATCGGCTTTCTCGATCATCCCGGCAACCAACCGACCGACGATCTCATCAACGGCGGTGCCTGGAAGGCCGACACCATTGCCACGCTTTCCGAGCGCTGCGACACGATCATCCTGTGCGTGACCGGTACGCCGCAGGTCGAGGCCGTACTGGCCGGCAAGGGCGGCGCGCTCGGTTCGATGAGACCAGGCATGGTCGTGATCGATTGCTCCACGGCGATCCCCGACTCGACCAGAAAAATGGCCGCGCTGGTGGACAAAGCCGGCGGCAAGATGCTCGACGCGCCAATGACACGCACGCCGAAGGAAGCTGCCGAGGGCAGACTCAACCTCATCGTCGGTGGCGACAGGGAGGTCTTCGAGGCCAAGCTGCCCATGCTGAAGGCTTTCGCCGAAAACATCGCCTATGCTGGCCCGTCCGGTTCCGGCCATACGATGAAACTCCTGCACAATTTCGTCTCGCTGGGATTTTCCGCTGTCCTGTGCGAGGCGGCGGCGGCGTCGAAAAGGGCCGGCATCGATCCGGCGGTCCTCAGTGATGTCCTGGCCCATGG